>CAMLIF010000010.1 GCA_946479985.1 uncultured Flavobacteriales bacterium | reverse complement strand
GTTCCCTGAGGAATCGGACAATGAAAACACTCTTGTTCAACGGAGCAAACTCTGCAACAGGAAAATGAAAGAAGGAAAACATCGTATGGTTGTAATCAACTCTGTAGCCTGCAAAATCGTTAGTCGTGTCTTCGCCGTTGTCAAAAGAGATGAACCTTATGTGAATTTAGTCAGATAAAATTTGGATATATTAAAACCTTAGAATACGCAGAGCACGCGGAGAGAAAATGCATGCCGATAAGCTTGAATTCCAAAACTTTGCGTCCTGCGCGGGAGAATTGACTAGATAGAAGCAAGAACAATAGACTCAGCTACTTCCGGAGTGATTTTCTGAGATTCTCCCAAAGCCATCCATCCGCGTTGTGTAAATCGTTCCTTTACAATAGCGGCACTGTTTGCGTAATCAGTTGTATAATCGGAAATTTTTGTTGCAACACCCAAAGAATGGAAGAATTGTTCTGTTTTGGCAATAGCTTCACGAGCAATTTCATCTTCCGTCCCGCTTAAGTTCCAAACGCGTTTTCCGTATTGGGTCAATTTTGCTTTTTTGCTTTCAAATGTTGCTTCGTATAAACGAGGCGCAATAATGGCAAGTGTTTGAGCGTGATCAATTCCATGAAGTGCAGTTAGTTCATGTCCAATCATGTGGGTTGCCCAATCGGTTGTTACCCCGCAGCGTAATGTTCCGTTCAATGCCTGGTTGGCACAATACATCAGTTGTGATGCAAGTTCGTAATCGGCCGGATTTGCAACCACGGCTTCTCCTATTTCAATCAATGTCGACAAAATTCCTTCTGCAAAACGCTCCTGCAATTTGTTTTCACCGACAAACGTGAGGTATTGTTCTGTTGTATGGGTAAAAGCATCAATTACTCCGTTTGCCAATTGTCGTTTTGGAAGAGTTGCCACGAAAGTTGGGTCGAGGAGGGCGAAAAGCGGAAAGAAAAGAGGTCCGCCCATCGTTCGTTTCTCCTTTAGTTCCGATCTGCTGATAACTGCTCCTGAATTGGATTCGGAACCTGTTGCCGGAATAGTCAGAATACATCCGAAAGGAACGGCTGTTGTAAAAACTTTCCCAGGTTCTCTTAAAAGAACTTCCCACGGATCGCCGGCGTAACCAACCGCTCCGGAAATAAATTTCGTTCCGTCAATTACCGAACCACCGCCAACTGCGAGAATAAACAGAATATTGTTTTCGCGAATATATTCCACTGCGCGCATTAAGGTGCTAAACTCCGGATTAGCTTCAATTCCGCCGAAAAAGTGAAGTTGATAACTGCTAAGTTCTGCCTTTAGCTTGTCCAGAAATCCTGATCGTTCAATTGACCCGCCACCGTATGTGATCAGAATTCGGTTGTCTTTGCAATGTTTCTGCAACTGCGCTTTGACAGCCGGCAATTGATCCTTCCCGAAAATAAGAGTGGTTGGTTGCGTTATTTCGAAATTGTTCATGATTACGGATATAAATGAAGAAGCATAAAGTTACTGCGAAAGTAGCTTAAAAATATACCTTGGTAAATTTTTTCTGAAATCTTTTGGCTAAATGAAAAATGCACTTAACTTTGCGGTTTAACCAAATGGTTAAACCAAATAATCAGTATGGGAACAGAAGACGGAAAAACAGAAGAAAAGATCCTGGAGGCGGCCAAGATTGTCTTCATGAAATATGGCCTGTATGGTGCAAGGATGCAGGATATTGCTGATACAGCAGGAATCAACAAGGCGCTTTTACATTATTATTTCAGAAGTAAAGAGAAATTGTTCGATGCGGTTTTTGAAGGTGCTTTGGAGAAATATTTTGATCAGATGACTGTGATCGGAGATCTTTCCCTGCCGCTTACGGAGCGCGTTCATCAATATATCGACAATGTTTTTCAGTTCTACATGGAATATCCTCAGATGTCGATTTTCATTATCAAAGAGATTTCCATTAATCCGGAATTGTTTCGTGCAAAAGTGGAAGGATTAAAGAAAAAGAAAAACACGATGCTCATCCCGGCATTAAACGAGGCTATTGAAAAAGGGGAGATTTCCGATTTAAATCCGATTATTTTCCTCGTAAATCTTCATTCATTATGTGCTTATCCTTTCCTGGCATCGCCCATTTTTAAGGCAATGATGAAAAAATCCGGATACAAATGGTCGGAAGACAGCATTGATCAAATCAAACAGTCGGTGAAAGACTTCGTTTCCTACAAATTAAAACAAACAAACAAATGAAAATGCGTACATTATTAACCGGCTTGATATTGCTTGCGGCATCTTCAGGTTTTGCTCAATCCATTTCACTGGATTCCTGCATCGCCTGGTCGAAAGCAAACTATCCGGCCATCAAACTTAACCAAGTGACTCTGCTTCAGGCAAAAGAGAACGAGAAAGCCATTCGTGAAAATTGGCTGCCAAAAGTAAATTTCCAGGGACAAGCTACGTACAATACAGAAGTTGTTGCATTTGATTTTCCTGGAATGGATATTTCCTTCCCGCATGATGCATACATGACTTCATTGAGTGTGGAGCAGGTGTTGATTGACGGCGGAACCACTAAATCTCAAAAAAATATTGAGGCAATTAATACGCAATTGGAGATTCAGAGAAACGAAGTGGATTTGTATAAAATTGTGGAACGTGTCAATCAGTTGTATGTGAATATTCTTTTGGGTCGTGAAAACGTAAAAATCCTTGAACTGTATAAACAGGATCTGAACAATCGTTTTACCAATATGAAGGTGGCTGTTCAGAACGAAACAGTTTTGGAAAGTACACTGGATGAATTGGAAGCCGAGATTCTGAAAACAGATCAAAACCTGATAGAATCGAAATATAACTTGGCGGGTTTATACAGCTCATTAACCCTGTTCATCAACAAGAAAGTAGATGAAAACACTGTTATGATTGAAACCCCGATTGGTGGTAAAACGGCAATAGTGCAAATCTCACGTCCGGAATTACGCATGTTTGATTTGCAAACTAAATTGCTGGATGAGCGTTTCTCGCTTACCAATGCCTATGCTTTGCCACGTGTGAGTGTTGGTGTTGCCGGGAATTATGGTCGACCAGGCCCTAACTTCCTTAACCAGGAGCTACGTTTCTTCGGAAGTGCCAATTTAACGGTTCGCTGGAATGTTAGTTCACTTTACGGATTGAAACGCGAACATACTAAACTGGAGTTAAACAAAAGCTTATTGGATATTCAGCGTGAAGTATTCTTATTTAACATAGAAACTTCAATGAACAGTCAAACTGCGCAGCTGGAGGCATTGAATCAATTGATTGATAAAGATGATCTGATCATTGAAAAACGCCACAATGTTACGCAAACCGCGACTTCGCAAATGGAAAACGGAAAAATAACCGTTGCCAATTACTTAACCCAGTTGAATGCAGAATTGCAGGCTCAACTGAACAAAAAAGTGCATGAAATCAGAAAGATGAATGCTATTTCGACAATCAATGCAACATCGGGTGCAATCAAATTTTAAGAACATGGAAAAT
This sequence comes from uncultured Flavobacteriales bacterium, assembly GCA_946479985.1. Next base: position 57,574 of record CAMLIF010000010.1, on the reverse strand, counting down.
CAGGAAACACAAACAATAGAAAAAAAGAAATCCGGAAAAATGAAATTCGTCATTATCGGATTAGTAGCTGCAGTAGCAGTTGGAATGTTTTTCTTCTTTAGCGGCGGTGGAACAGAATCTACTGACAACGCTCAGCTGGATGCAGATATCGTACCTATTCGATCATCCATTTCAGGATATGTGAAAGAGGTGCATTTCGAAGACAATCAACTAGTGAAGAAAGGTCAGCTTTTGGTAACTATTGATGATACGGAGTTCAGAACAAAAGTGGCACAGGCTGAAGCTGCACTTGCGAATGCAATAGCCAATTTGAGTGCTGTAAAAAGCAACGCGGTAACGTCAAACGACAATGCGACTGCAGCCATGTTTTCAACTGAGACAACACAGGAATCGATTAAAACTGCCCAGGCGCGTTTGAACAAAACGAAAGAAGATTTCAAACGAGTGAAAAATATGTACAACGCCAAGGCAGCTACAAAGGCAGATTTAGACAATGTAAGCGCAGAACTGGAAGTTGCCCAGGCACAATATGACGCATCTGTGAAACAATATAAAGCATCGAAGTCTCAATCGGCCGGTGTTCGTTCACAGGCATTAGGCCAGCAATCGCTGATTTCACTTGCTGAGGCATTGGTCCGTCAGCGTGAAGCTGAGTTAAAATTAGCTCAAACACAGTTGGACTACGCAACAATCGAAGCACCGTGTGACGGAATTGTTTCTAAGAGAAGCATTGAAGTTGGACAGTTTATCTCAGTTGGTTCTCCGATGTGTTCTGTAATCGACAATACGACTCTGTGGATTTCAGCCAATTTCAAAGAAACGCAATTGGGAGAAATGAAAATTGGCCAGCCGGTTGAAGTAAAAATAGATGCTTACCCTGACATGAGACTGAAAGGGAAACTGAACTCGTTTATCGGTGCAACGGGAGCTAAATTTTCTTTGCTTCCTCCTGACAATTCCACAGGTAACTTTGTGAAAATTGTTCAACGCGTACCGGTGAAAATTTCTTTGAACAATCTTACGAAAGCACAATTGAAAATGCTCTTCCCCGGATTAAGCGCATACGTTACTGTTAAAACGAAATAAGCATGAGTTCTAATGCACAAACACTTCCTGCTGTAGCACAGTATCCAACCGGCTCGGCCAAATGGATACTGGTTATTACGGCAATCAGTTGTGCCATACTCGAATTGCTTGACACAACGATTGTAAATGTTTCCCTGCGAGAAATTTCAGGAAACATTGGTGCAACAACAACCGAGATTGCCTGGGTTGTTACGGCTTACGGAATCTCGAACGTAATTATCATTCCACTCACCAGTATGTTGAGTGATCTTTTCGGAAGGAAAAATTATTTTACCGGTTCGGTGATCATATTTACGTTTGCCTCACTTATGTGCGGCTTGTCAGATGATTTGTGGACTTTGGTTTTCTGGCGTTTCGTTCAGGGATTAGGAGGCGGAGGGTTGCTTTCTACAGCTCAGACCATTATTTTCGGAGCATTTCCGCCTGAGAAAGTTGGGGTTGCAGGAGCTATTTTTGGGATGGGTTTGATTCTCGGACCAACGTTCGGACCAACACTTGGTGGCTATATTACAGATCATTTTTCATGGCACTGGGTGTTTTTTGTGAACATTCCGATTGGAATTGTAGCAGCAATTTTGAGTTACAGGTATGTTACTGACAGGCCCGGGGCAGTCAAACCGTCCAGGATCGACTGGTGGGGAATTTTGTTCCTGGTAGTTTCCATCGGTTCTATTCAGTACGTTTTGGAAGAAGGTACAGCTAACGATTGGTTTGAAAGTCATGAGATAACTGCTGTTTCACTTATTGCCATTGTAGGGCTGATTGCCTTTATCTACCGTGAGCTCAGTATAGATTATCCGGCGGTAAACATTCGGCTGTATTCCAATTATAACCTGGTAATGGGGGCAATTATGAACTTTATTCTCGGATTGGTTCTCTTTGGAACTGTCTTCATCTTTCCGCTTTTTGTACAGATATCGCTTGGCTGGACAGCTACACAAACCGGGGTGTTCATGATTCCGGGAGCACTCTGTACTGCATTTGCAATGCCTTTGGTGGCGAGAATCTTAGGAACAGGAATCAATCCGAAAATTGTGATTCTAACAGGGGTAATGATTACGTTTTTGTTCGTGTTTATGCTGTCGTTTTCGTCACCGGATTCGTCGGAAAGCAACTTCTATCTGCCGTTTGTACTCCGTGGTTTCGGGATGGCATTCATGATGTCGCCGATTCTTTCCCTTTCCGTAGCTGGTTTGCGCGGAAAAGATATGGCGCAGGCTATCGGTTTGTCGAATATGGTTCGCCAGCTGGGTGGTTCTGTTGGTATTGCTTTGATCAACGTTTACCTGTCGTTCAGAAATGCGAATGTTCGCGGCAGCATGTTGGGTTACATTGACAGCGGCGATTCAAAAGTGGCAGAACGGCTTCAAATGCTGACTCAGAATTATGTTTCAAAAGGATTTTCTCCGGAAGCGGCAGAGGCAGCAGCTAATAAGATGATGGATGGAATTTTGACCAAACAGCAAATGATTGTGAGTTACGATCAGGGATTCTTTATGGTTTCTATGTTGGTTCTTGTCTTTGTCCCGGTTGTATTACTGATCAGAACTAAAAAAGGTGCAGCAGTTGTTGCGGCGGATCATTAAAGACAATATGTTAAGTGAATCAGGGACTGGAAACGGTCCCTTTTTTGTTGCTTTCAAGTTATGAAACAATCTTTTCCCAAAAACATCCTATGTTCCGGAGAATCTTATTTTTGTAGGACTTATAATCTTAATTTGATCAATATGCATGGACCAGCCATACTTATAGCCATAATCATCGGATTCGTCGTTATTGCCGGTCTAATCGTAGCTTTTGTTTTTTACCTGATCAATTTAATGAACCTTTTGAAGGAAATTGATGAATCTAACCGACAAATGCCTCCTGCCAATGTGTTTTTGATGTTTATACCGCTTTTTAATCTCGTATATCCGTTTATTATGTATCCTAAAATCTCTGAATCAATTCGATTGGAAGCTGAATCCAGACGCATGCCTGCATTTGGTGATTCTTTGCGTGCTCTGGGAATGGTAATTTCAATCGTCAGCGTTGTGCAGGTGATTTGTAACCAGTTAAGGGAGGAATCAGGGTATGTCGGAAGATTAAGTTCAATACTGTCATTAGGGTGTTTGGTTCTGTGGATCATTTACTGGGTAAAAGCTGCAGGTATTAAAAAAGCGTTCAGAGAATCACCGAAAGGAGGTTCTTTTGGTATGACATCTAACCCTGATATACTCGATTGATAATCCTCGTCTTTCTAAACAAACTTACCTTTTTCAAGTTGTAAAATTTCGATACTCGATGTAGACAAGGGTTTTGTATTTCATAAATCTACCGCGGTAAATATTTAAAATATTTATGCTGTTTTTGATTTTTCAATCCTTAACTTTGCACCGGCGAATCATAAAATTTCGCTCAACTTCGAAAAATGAAAATACTCATATCATATTTAAAAAAATACAAAGGATTAGTCTTCCTTTCTATGTTACTGGCGACTATTAATCAGTCGTTTTCTCTTTTAGACCCATACATCTTCGGAAGATTGCTGGATAAATATGCTACTCACCCGAAGAATTACAATCAGCATGAATTCCTTACCGGAGTTGGTACTTTAATCGCGCTGGCAATTGGTGCTGCAATGGTTAGCAGAATCGCAAAAGCATTCCAGGATTATACTGTGAACCTGACAATCCAAAAAGTAGGAGCAGATATTTATACCGACGGATTGAAGCACACATTGCAGATTCCGTTCAGTGAATTTGAAGATAAACGAAGTGGTGAAACATTGAATATTCTTCAGAAGGTAAGAATCGACAATGAGAAGTTCATTATGAATTTCGTGAATATTCTTTTCACCTCGTTGGTTGGTTTGGTATTCGTAATCGTATACGCAATCAGTGTACATCCGGGATTAATCTTAGTTTACCTCGGATCAGCAGCCTTATTGAGTTTTATCACGAACAAACTCTCGAAACGTATTAAGAAAGTTCAAACTACAATTGTAAAAGAAACCAATCAATTAGCAGGAAGTACAACCGAGAGTTTGAGAAACATTGAGCTGGTAAAAAGTTTGGGTCTTGCAACGCAGGAAACGGAACGCCTGAACGATACTACGCGTAAAATACTTTTGCTGGAGCTGAAGAAAGTGCGTCAGATCAGAAGTATTTCCTTCACCCAGGGAACTTTTGTGAATTTGATGCGTCAATCCATTATGTTCTTTCTTATGTTCCTTGTGTTCAGGGAGACTTTAACAATTGGTCAAATCATGACGCTTCAATTTTACTCATTCTTTATTTTCGGCCCGTTACAGGAAGTTGGAAATGTTATTATTTCTTACCGTGAAGCTGAAGCCTCGTTGAATAATTTCGCTGAGATCATTGAAACACCAATTGAAGTAAAACCGGAAGTTCCAAGCAAATTAAACGGAATAGAGAAGCTTGCCTTTAGCAACGTTGGGTTCCGACACAAAACCGCTTCTTTCGATGCCTTAAGCGGGATTTCGTTTGAAGTGAATAAGGGCGAAACAATTGCATTCGTCGGGCCAAGTGGTTCAGGAAAAAGTACCCTGGTGAAACTGCTTGTCGGGTTATACAATTCTCCAACAGGAGAAATTACCTATAATGGTGTAAGTAGCAAAGACATTGATAAAGAAGAATTGCAGCAGCAGCTGGGTTTCGTAACCCAGGATACGCAATTGTTTTCCGGAACAATCAAAGAAAATTTACTGTTCGTAAAACCAAGCGCTACGGATGAAGAGATTAATTTTGCTTTGAATCAGGCATCTTGTGCCAGTTTAATTGAACGAAGCGAAAACGGATTGGAAACTGTAATTGGTGAAGGTGGAATGAAATTGAGTGGCGGCGAAAAACAACGATTGTCTATCGCAAGAGCCTTGCTGCGTCACCCGCGATTAATGGTTTTTGATGAGGCAACATCTGCATTGGATTCCATTACAGAAGAAGCCATTTCAAGTACAATTCGCCAGATTACGGATAAAAAAGAACACATTACGGTTCTTATTGCGCACCGTTTGTCAACCATTATGCATGCCGATCGCATTTTCGTTTTAGAAAAAGGGGTGATCATCGAAACCGGGAAACATGCCGAATTATTGGATGAAAAAGGCTTGTATTACGCTATGTGGAGACAACAAATTGGCGAAAGAAGAGAATAAAGCTATTTCAATTGAAAGAATTATAGTAGTTTTGTCGACCCAATTGGCGATGTGTGTTTAACAACAAACAAGTCAATTGAAAAATAGAGAGGTGTTCCGCCGCGGCGGATTGAAGGAGCTACAATTTCTTCTTACTAATCTGAAACAACCAATAGAGAGGTGTCCGAGTGGTTGAAGGAGCTACCCTGGAAAGGTAGTATACGGGTAACTGTATCGAGAGTTCGAATCTCTTCCTCTCTGCAAAGCCAGACTGCAAAGTCTGGCTTTTTTATTTCTATGAATTTGGCAACTGTATCGAGAGTTCCCTGTCTGCTTGAAGCATTCAGGCAGGGAATCTCTTCCTCTCTGCCAGAACTGATCCCAAGCTTTTGCAGAAAGCTGGAGCACGTTGTGAAGCCGACCTTCTTTATGGGAGCTTTAATCTCTTTCTAAAATCGAAAGTCATTTTCCAGTGTCCATAGAAAAAAGATGGGTAGAAATTTCATTGATGATAAAATCTCACATCTAAAGATGTTGTGTAATTTAGAATAATCAAATAAAACAGCAATGTTCATTCATCAGGGAAAAAAGAGAACATCAAGGCATAATTTACAAATTGCCTCGTTAATGTCTTTTGTTGCCGGAATCGTAAACGTAGCGGGTTTTTTGGCTGTTGCGAAGTTGACCACGAACGTTACGGGGCATTTCGCGTTTTTTGTAGATGAAATTTTCAAGCTAAATTTTTGGCAGGGATTCATCTATTTTTTATACATCTTCTTCTTTTTTCTCGGTTCATTTTCTTCCAGTTTTTTAGTAGAGAGCATTTCACGGAAAAACGCAAACTACGTCTATATTATTCCAACATCGATAGAATGTTTAATCTTGATTTTGATTGCCGTTTTCTCCGAAAATCTAATGCTTAAAAATCCTGAAATGATTGCTTATGGTTTACTTTTTGCAATGGGTTTACAAAATTCGTTAGTCACACGAATCTCCAATGCAACAGTCAGAACAACGCACTTGACCGGACTCTTTACCGATTTGGGAATAGAGCTCTCGCAATTGTTTTTTTACCGGGAAAAAGAACAAAGAGAAAAACTCATTTCATCCGTTAAATTACGTTTAACAATCATCTGTTCTTTCTTCGTTGGGGGGATTTTCGGTGGAATTTTCTATTCCAAAATAGGTCTCTATGTCCTGCTCATTGGCTCTGCTTCATTAATATTTGGAATCATCTACGATAACATCAAATTAAAAATAAAACTCCTCAAGAAGAAATACCACCACTAAAGCAAGTCGCGTTGCCTTATGGAAACGGACCTTTACACCTGGGGTACGTTGCCGGAGTATACCTTCAGAGATCTTTAATCTCTTCCTCTCGGCGAGTAAAATACAATTCGCTGAGGCGAATTGTATTTTTTTTGTTCACTTATTTTGAGTTAGCAGTGTGGTGAATTCTCTGTCTGCCTTAACGGCGGAATTTTTGTTCTTTCATGCCGGAAACTTGTTTTCTACTCCAAAATCCCTCTCACAATTCCTTCATTCTTCCCGTTTTTCAAATGGAAAATCACCACACCTTTTACAGATTCTTTGAATTGGATCTGAATTTCGTTTACATTGTTAATGGAGTTGAACAGAAGTATTCTGCCAAGTGCATCTGTGCAAATAATTTCAGTGTTTTGTGCTGAGAATCCTTCCGGTAACTGTAAAGTAGTCTTTTCGCTGAACGGATTCGGAACTAATTCAATCTGGTTCAAATTCAACTCCGTAGTGTTTAAATTGGAAGCGCAGGGAATAGAATCGGTGAATTGGTTTGGTTGTATATCAAGCCCTTCTATTGTAATATTGGTTGATTGAGTAAACGAAACAGTATCGGGCATTACTGACACGGGCATGTCGTTATAAATAGAAGAGATTATATCTCCGTCACACAAGGTTTGAAAATTAGTGTTTAAACAATTGAAAATAGTTGAGAAAGCCGAAACTCCGTTGGTGAATACTCCACCAAGTACAGTATAATATGTTTTTCCTGAACTATGTGCCAGGAGATTTGTTCGGTTATAATTGAACGGTTGATAATTACCGAACTCTCTGCTGAGTTCCGGATTGCAATTGTAATCGAACTTCGAAAAGAACGTAATCGGATGAGGTACACTTCCATAACCGATCATGGCAACACCATTGCCTATGAATGCAAGATCCGTTGAATAACTACCGTGAAACATAGCTCCTGTTGTGTAGAGCGATTTGCAATAGAAATTATTTTGTATATCTCGCCTCATCAGTATTGCATCATGAGCTCCAATCGCAATATTTCCTACTGATCCCGAATAGAAAGTACCATGAATTGAATCGCTTATTGCCTCGATAATTCGAATACTGTCTGGAAAGGCAATTCCCGTTAATAAGAGCTGATTGTCCCACACCAGGTCTGTGTGTTGTGTTTCTTTTCGAGCAACAATATGGGGTCTTTGATCGTTGCCCATGTATAAAGTTGAAAGTGCTTTCAATTCATCGCTAACCTGTGTTTCTGCCAAAGCAAACGATTCATTTTCTGATCTGGTGACAAACACACGGCGCGTGTTCGACTGATCAATTGCGGTGCCGCCCAAATAGTATTCACCATTGGCGAAAAGAACGCATAAGTTTTCGGCCAAAACAGATCCGAAAATTGATACACGTGCGGTTTCCAGTAAATTCCCGTTTGAATCAAATTGAGTTACTGTTGCAATAGTATTTCCATTACCAAGAACGGTTGGATATGCAAGTACGAACTTATTCTCATTTGCACATAACGAGCCCGTAATTCGCACAGAATCACCAATGCCTAAAGAGAATTCTTTGCTCCAGATAACCAATGATTCCGGAGTTGAACTCCATAAATGAACTTTGTGGTTCAATGTTGCGGAGTCTAATGTGAATCTGAAGAATACCAGATTTCCGTTTTCGAGTTCTATTAATTGATCTTTTTCCACACCGCTCGCGGAAAAATCAATCTCGAGCGGATATTGTATGCTAAAGTTGAGATCTTGCGCCTGCAGCTGATATGCCGAAGAAAGAAAGAATAAAATGAACAGATTGAAGCGGATATAGATTTTCATAATTTGGTTTCTGATTTAAACGACTAAAAGAGTAGAAGGTTGGGTGTTATAATAAACTTCGACCGCAAGTTAGTGAGAAATGTACCTAAAGTCTTCAATCTTCTGTCTTTTTCTATCTTTGCGTCATGAACAAATCGAAATATACAGTTACTGCCGCGCTGCCTTATGCAAACGGACCTCTACACTTGGGACATGTAGCTGGAGTGTACCTTCCAGCAGATATTTTTGTGCGTTTTCTGCGTTCTAATGATCACGATGTAGCTTTTATTTGTGGTTCCGATGAACATGGCGCAGCAATTACGCTTCGTGCTAAAAAAGAAGGAATTACACCCCGTGAGATCGTTGATAAATACAATAAGATCATAGGCGATTCATTCAAAGATTTCGACATTTCGTTTGATATATTTCACCGTACTTCCGAGCAAATTCACATTGAAACTGCCCAGGATTTCTTTAAAGTTCTCGAGAAAAACGGCAAGTTTATAGAACAAACCACAGAACAATATTACGACGAGGAATTCCAGCAGTTCCTTGCCGACAGATACATCACAGGCGATTGCCCGAACTGTGGGAATCCCGGTGCTTACGGTGACCAATGTGAAAAATGTGGTTCCGATTTAAGTCCCACAGAATTGAAAAATCCGATTTCTACCTTAAGTGGAAAAACGCCTGTTTTAAGAAGTACCTCTCACTGGTTTTTACCTATGGATCAACACGAAGAATGGTTGCGCCCCTGGATTAAAGAAGGAATGCTGGATGGGAAACAACAACACGATCCGAAGGCATGGCGAAACCAGGTAATTGGTCAATCATTAAGTTGGATTGATGGAGGACTTCATCCGCGTGCAATGACACGTGATTTGGATTGGGGCGTTCCTGTTCCACTTCCAAATGCAGATGGAAAAGTGCTTTATGTTTGGTTAGATGCGCCAATAGGATACATTTCGGCAACAAAACAATGGGCACTCGACAACAATAAGGATTGGAAAGAATACTGGTGCAATGAAGAGCGTAAGTTGGTTCATTTCATTGGGAAAGATAACATCGTTTTCCATGCAATCATTTTCCCAATCTTGTTGAAAGGTCATGGTGGATTTATTCTTCCTGATAATGTCCCAGCTTATGAATTCCTGAACCTGGAAGGCGATAAATTCTCTACATCCCGAAACTGGGCGGTTTGGCTGCACGAATACCTGGAACGTTACCCGGAGAAAATTGATGAGTTGAAGTATACTTTAACGTGTATTGCGCCGGAAACAAAAGATGCTGAGTTTACCTGGAAAGAATATCAGGCACGTGTGAACAACGAATTGGCAGATATTCTGGGGAATTTCGTGAATCGTGCACTTGTACTCACGCAAAAATATTACGAAGGAAAGATTCCTGTTTGTCATGAACTGACAGAGACTGATCAACAGGTTTTAGAGGAAATGAAAGCTATTCCGCAGCGAATTGCCGATTTGGTTTATCAATATAAATTACGTGATGCGCAGGCTGAGGCAATGTCGTTGGCCCGATTAGGAAATAAATACCTGGCTGAAAGTGAACCATGGAAATTGGTGAAAACTGATCCGATTCGTGTCGAAACTATTATGCATATCGCATTGCAGATCACGGCCAATTTAGGATTGGTATTAGATCCGTTCTTGCCGGCAACGGCTGCTAAACTGCGTGCGTTCATGAATATTGAAGCGCAACCCTGGTCGGAATGTGGAACCTCTTTGGTTTTAGCCGGTGAAATGACCAACGAACCAACTATCTTATTCCAAAAGATCGATGACGAGTTTGTAGCCAGAGAAGTGGAATTCCTGCATGCTGCACAGCCAATAGCTGAATCAAGTTTCCCGCCTCAGAAAGCAGAAACTTCGTTTGATGATTTCTCTAAAATGGACATTCGTTTAGGAAGCATTGTAGATGCAATCCGCGTTCCGAAAGCAGATAAATTACTTCAGTTAACTGTAAACACGGGAATCGATACAAGAACCATTGTTTCCGGAATTGCCGAGCATTATACTCCGGAAGAGGTGATCGGTAAAACGGTGGCCGTATTGATGAACCTGGCTCCGAGAAAAATCCGCGGTGTAGAATCGCAGGGAATGATCTTGATGGCAGAAGATGCTGATGGAAAACTGAGTTTCATGGTTCCTGAAAAAGGATTTGAAGCCGGGGGAGAGATCCGTTAACAGTTGTTTTCCATGAAAGAGAATCTGGCTTTCCCCCTTTGGAGGGGGACTAAGGGGGAGGATAGTTTTGATTTATTTATAATAAAGCAACTCAATTATTCTCCATATTTTCGAGATATTGATCTTTATGAATTCGAATAAACTCGGATTCTTTTTTTGAATTTTTCTTCAACTGCTGTAAGATGTAGTCTTCAAATTCAAGAATCTCCATAACAATGAATTCTGAATTGTTTGAACCCAGATGACCATAGTTTCTTTCTTTTTTCAGTACACCTTTCATTGTAATATCCATGAAAAGATTTACGGAACCAAGTTGATGAAAATAGGGAGAATATTCTTCAACGTTTGAGCAGTTTGAGAGATCTACATGCATATTGAAATCTTCTCTGCAGCTATCTGTCTCAATCAAACTAAAGAATTGATATTCACCGCCAAGTGTATGATAGTACCCTCGTATTACTACAGTGTCATTCAGATGTTGGTAAAGTTCGCACGATTTTTTTATTTCTCCTGAATTACTCAACTCGGCGTTTCGAGTTGTGCTACAGCCTACTATTATCAGGAGACTCAAAAGCATTAGGAATATCGAAACTTTATGTCTGGAATGAGCGAACATTCAGATAGCCTTAAGCCACAACAGTCTCTGGTTTCCCCAACTGATGTAAGAAAGAGAAATGCGATTTCACAGCTGCGCCAAAAGTTCTGTTCTCCAAATAGGGAACTCCGAATTCTTCTGCCGTTTCTTTTACGATCTCAGCGATATGAGGGTAGTGTACGTGTGAAATATAAGGGAACAAATGATGTTCTACCTGGAAATTTAATCCGCCAACGTACCACGAAATCCATTTGCTTTTACGTGCAAAATTAGCCGTTGTCTGCAGCTGGTGAATTGCCCAGTCGTTTTCAATAATCCCCTCTTCATTTGGAAGCGGATGACTTGTTCCTTCCACCGTATGTGCTAACTGGAATACTAAAGCCAGGATAAAACCTGCAATTGCCTGCATTAAAATAAATCCTCCTACTGTTACTCCAACCGGTAAGCCAATAATTGCAATGGGTAAGTAAAGTGCCACAAAGAAGTAGACAATTTTCACCAGGAAAATAAGGATTAGTTTATTGGAATGACTTCGCTTGTCTTCACAAAATTTCTGGTGACGGCGATACTGGATGAACTGTACGAAATCTTTCAAAGTTACCCAGTACAAAGTTAAAATGGAGTAAAAGAACACTACATAAATGAACTGAAAACGGTGATATCCTTTACGTTCAGAATGCGGACAAAAACGCATCATCAATTTATCATCGATGTCTTCGTCCATTTCTGCTACATTGGTATATGTATGGTGTAAAACATTGTGCTGCATTTTCCAGTTACATACAGATCCTCCTAAAAGATTCAATGTGTGCCCCATCAAATAGTTGATGGTTTTATTTTTAGAAAATGCACCGTGATTTGCATCATGCATAACGCTCATTCCGATTCCTGCCAATGCAAAGCCCATCAGAGCCCAAAGCCCGATCTGAGCCATGCTCGATAGATCTACCGTAAGCATTACAACAAATGGAGCTAAATAAACAGTAAGTAAAACGGCAGCTTTAATATAAAGCTTTGCATTTCCCTGTTTTTTTATTTTGCGCTCGGTAAAGTAACCGTCTACGCGTTTTTTTAAAGTTGGAAAAAAATGTTCAAGGTCCTTTTTCTTCCATTTTACCGAACCAATATGACTCATTAATCTGTGTTAGGGGCGCAAGATAGGCATAAAAACTGACTTTTTCGGTGAATGGTAACTGCATGAAATGCAACAAAGTGCGAATTATCGGACGAACTACGGTTTTTTACAGATAAAACGTAATTTTTAGATAGTCAATACGTTAGACTCTATTCCGTATTTATTAAAAAACATACGTTCTTAATGCCCGGAAGTGTCTTTCGTTCCATCCAAGTACAACTTCGCCACTTTCACCTGCTGTTTTCTTCTTGTTTTCACCCCTTTTTCAAAAGCTTTTTCGGAAGAACTAAAATACAATTCCTCAATCTTTGTGATGTTTTTCAGCATAGAAGGAAAGATCGACCAGCGCTTCACCGGAAGTCCCATTGCTTTGCATGATTCTGCCCCAAGAAAGAAATAGTTGTAAGCAAGGTGAATTTGAACCACCCGTTTTTTCTGCCACAGTTTAGGAGGAAAATTGGAGGAATATGGTTCAAGCATCAATGCTCTGGCCAATTCTTTTGTGTCGGCATCAGCCGGTGGCTGGGAAATGGTCCAGGCGTAAAGTTGACGAATAGCCTCTTCTTCTGTTTCAGGCAAAAGATTAGCCGGAATTCCCAACAAATGCCCTATGTATTTCCACAAATGGAACAATCCTTCCGCTTCTTCTGGTTTTACTTTCACCCCAAGCGATCTGATTCCATCCAGAAAAACTAATGAGAACCCCAGGTTAGTAGCAATCATATCCCACTGATTCAAAGGCTTCCCCCAATCTTCCGGTTTCCAATTCGGATCATTCAGAATGGAAACGCGGGCATAGGAGTGCATCAAACGGATTAATATACATTCTTTGATTCCGGTTTGTGGATCCTCCAGGGCATTTTCGCCAACAACCTTTACCCAAAAATCGGTTGTTTCGGTTGTGCGTTTTGCGGCGCCCTTTTTCAATGCTCCGGTAAAAATCAAAGGCTTGTTTATGGCTGACGATTCGTATCCGCCCATCAAACAGTAATTACGCAGAACCATGAATCCGCGGGTACCTGATCGTCGGCACAGTTTCGCTCCGAGTTCTGTTTTTTTCGGGTCAAGCCATTCCGGGATTTCAATGCTGAATGCTAATAATTCGATTAAAACTTGCGGAATTCCGGCTGCTTTTCCCTGTAATCCCTGATCAATCCATTGAATGGTTTGATGGTAGCCAGACGGAATCATTACTTCCCTAATTACTCTGTCGGCAAGTTCGTCTACCTCAAAAAGCCATGGAATTTTAGCTTCAATTTCTTCTTCCGACGGGAAGCTTCCATCTATTTTTTGAGCAAGTTTTTTTCCGCGTCCTTCATTCCAGTAACGTGTAAATCCGGGCGACGGATAGAAAAACCGGAAAGGTTTTTTTTGTGACATTATTAATTCTTTTCGGTCAATACATCTTTCCAGTCAGCATGACGGTCGAACTGCGCCTTGGCAAACGGGCAAAGCGGAATGATTTTCAGGTTGTTTTCCCTGGCATAAGCAACGGCAGCTTCAACCATTTTTTGTCCAACTCCCTTTCCTGAAAATTCCGGATTCACTTCGGTATGATCAATGATAAATCGGTCATCGCCTGCCCATGAGTAAGTCATTCTTCCAGCTTCTTTATTATCTTCTGTGGCTTTAAAAAAGCCTTTACTTTCTCTGTCGATTTGTTGAATTTCCATGTTATATCAATTTCGTTTGTATTTCAATAGAACCGGTTAGCAGCTTGTGTACCGGACAGGATTTTGCAATGAACAATAGCCGCTCGTGTTGTTCCGGGTTTAATTCGCCCGTTAAAAGAATGTTTCGTTCAATATTGGTGATGTTTTGTTTTGTATCCCGTTCCAGTTCAACGTTTACGTTGATTTCGCTAACCGTCCATTGTTTTCTGTCGATGTACATACGCAGCGTTGCACACGTACAGGCTACTAGCGCAGATGCCAGGATTTCGTATGGATTCATTCCTTTTTCCATTCCGCCATGGGCAATGGGCTCATCACTTAAAATGGTGTTTTTACCACTTGAAATGGTTGTGAGATAATGAGTTTCCCGAATAATTCCGTGCGCGTTTGCCGACATGCTTTTTATTTGATATTAAAGTTAACGAAAAGCTTCGGATTCTGATTCGGAGCAGAATAAACGATTCCATTATCGGAAGATAATTGGTAACTTCGGGATTCTTCAAACACATTCTTAAAATTTCGGTTATAGTGAAGTTCTTTTGTTTGGCAATAATGTTCCTGGTTTCAGCATTGGTTTATGGTCAAAGCGCTCAGTATTTGTTTGTTGAGGCAAGCCAAATGAAGCGTGAAGGACGAACTCAAAAAGCAATCAGAGCCTATGAAGATGCCTTAACCGCGGCCAAAAAAGAACAGAATATTCCGCTTCAGATGAAATGCCATTTGGAACTGGCTGAATTGGAGAACAACGTAGTTTATTATAAAAGTGCATTAAAAAATTACCAGGAGTTTACCAGGCTGTACCGTCAAAGTTCCATGACAAGAACGAATCAATTGACCGATTCGGTTCAATCGCTGAAATCAGAGGTTGATTCCGGAGAAATAGAAATCAAGGCCAAAAATGTTGAAATTGATTCTTTAAGCGCTGCTCAGCTGAGAGCTCAATTGAACGTTCAGCGTTTGGAAATGGAGAACGAACGTGCTGCTATGAAACTGGAACGCGAGAGCAATCAGCAGAAGCAATTGTTGTTTATTCTGGCAATTGGTTTTTTAGCGTTGATTTTCATTCTGTTCGAATACCTGAGAAAAAGAAAAAGCACACGGGTCTTAAGAGTGAAGAATGATGAGATCAAAACGGAAAAAGAGAAATCAGATAGTTTGTTACTGAATATTTTGCCTACTAGTGTTGCCGAAGAATTGAAAGAATTTGGTAAAACTTCTTCCTTTCACTATGATGAGGTCACAGTAATGTTTACTGATTTTAAAGGATTTACTACGTTTGCTGAGCAAAACAATCCGGAAGACGTAGTTGCCATGCTTGATTATTATTTTCGTGGATTCGATGCCATAATCAGTCATTATCCGATTGAAAAAATTAAGACTATCGGCGATGCATATTTATGTGTTTCCGGAGCTCCGGAGCCCAATAAAAATCATGCATCCGACATGGTTCAGACAGCGCTGTATTTCCAGGAATTCGTGAAATCGAACCAGAGCAAAAAATTTGGAAAAGGATCTGAATTGCTCGAAATGAGAATCGGACTTCACACCGGGCCAATTGTAGCCGGCGTTGTTGGTTCGAAGAAATTTGCTTACGATGTTTGGGGAGATACAGTAAATATTGCTGCACGAATGGAGCAATCAGGAGAAATAGGAAAAATCAATGTTTCAGAAACAGTTGTGGCGGCTTGCGGTAACGATTTCGATTTTCATTATCGTGGTGAACTGGAAGCAAAGAACCGCGGAAAACTGAAGATGTACTTTGTGGAAACCTGATTGAACCAAACAACCCCTTGTATGTATCGTAAGAAAAAATTCTTATGAAAACGCAATTTCTTCTTGTACTCAGTTCCTTGTTTTATTTGTTCCATGCATTTGGACAGGACGGCTACTCTTCCGGAACCATGGGGATGCTGCAAAGCCAGTATTACGAATCGTATGTAAACAACAAAGATCTCTCGAAAGAAGATAAAGAATTTTACCGCACCGGAGCATTGAAGGTTTTACTTGCAGACAGAATTATTCCGGAAGAAATTCTGAATTATCACCGCCACCTGATTGCCATGCCGGCGAAAGGTTCAAAAGTGAATTTGGCTCCGGAATTTACAGAGCATCCTCTTTTACAGAATCATTACCTGATGCAGTTGGGAATAGCCTCCGACACAGTAATCCCGCAAAACAGAAAAGCAACCGGAATTATGTATGTGCTGGATATCAGCGGTTCTATGAGCGACGGTAAACTGGAAAAAGCCAAAGAAGCCATTCTGGCAAGTTTGGAGCGCATGTATCCGACAGATTATTTTGGAATTACACTTTTTGATGATCGGGCAGAAGTTCTTGTACCGTATCAGCTTTTTGGTTCCCGAAAGACAGACATTATCAATAAAGTAAAGTCCCTAACCACGCGTGGCGGAACCAATATTCTTTCAGGTTTGGATATGGCTATTGATCAAATGATGAATGATGATTTGGCGGAACATCCGAAATCTATTTTATTGCTGACGGATGGAAATACAAACGTGGGAGTAACAGGGAAGGATGAGTTAATTAAGGCGTATCAGACAAAAACCAAAAACTCTGTCCGTATTACAACAATGGGAATCGGAATCGACCTTCACCAGGATTTACTGCGTGATCTTTCAGAAAAAACACACGGACAGTTCCACTACATCGAACGTTACGAAGACATTCAGAAAACCTGTGTAAATGAGTTTGGGAGCCTCGCTTTCCCGATTGGAAAAGACGTAATGTTAAGTGTACAGATTCCTGCTTGTTTCAATGTAAAACAAGTGTACGGTGCAAGTTCGTGGGTTTTGAAAGAAGGGGTTTTGCAGATTCCGCTGGCCGATATTAATTACTTCTTAACACAGGTTGTGCTGGTGGATCTTGAGTTGAACAACGATGTGAAAATGAATGTTGATCAGCTGAAAGCGACTTTATCCTATACTGATTATTCGGAAGGAACGCCACAGAAGATTGAAGAGAAGACAAATGCGATTGCATCAGAAAATACAGCTTTATACACTGATTTTATGAAAAACTTCCTGATTGCTCATTGGGCTGTTGAACTGAAAAATATGTCGGATGCTTATGCTGTAAATCAGGATGAAAAACAGCTTCAAACCAAGATCAATGAATTATTGAATAATCCGCTGGTTTCAAATAATACAATCAACACTGATAAAGATGTGCTGCGAATCAAAGCGGTATTCGAAAAACTAACGGTGTTGCTTTCTTAAGTGATTTTCAAAACTCTTAACAGGAGTTAACAACAGTTTCTTTTTGTTCTGTGTAAGAAGATTGTATGTTTGTTCAACAAAACCCGGAAATCATGAAAAAGAATTGGATTGGATTTTTTGTCCTGATAATTTCACTTATAAGTTGCACAACGAGCGATTCATCGCATGTAGAGCGAACTATCACTTCAAAAACCATTAATGGCGAAACAGTTGCTACAGTTACAACAACTGACAATGGTATTACAACTACGAAAACCTATAAAGGAAAAGAAGCCGATCAGTTTTTAAAGGAAAATAATAGCGATATAGTACCAATTGAGACGGTTGAACCAGTGAAAATACCTGATATGGATCTTCCTGAATCTGAAAGCCGGATGGTGAAAATGGAAAATGTGAACGGTAAGAAAACCTTGACAATAGAAGAAGAGAAAAATGGAAAAACGGTAAAAAGCGTTTATTACGGCAGCGAAGCTGATAGAAAACTGAGAGAGTTGAAAGCCGAAAAATGATTGTCTGTTTTTGCATTTAACAGATTGCAAATAAGAAAGAACCATTTTCCGTTGTAAGTTTGTTTAAAATCAGATAAAGATGAAAAAATATATCATAATTGCTTGTGCAATGCTAGTTTCCCTGTCAATAGATGCACAAACGGAGCAGAAAACAGAGAAGAAAGAAGTTAAAAAAGACATAAAAATTGAAGAAAACAATGGCGTAAAAACTATGACCATCACCTCTGTTTCCGATGGAAAAACTACACAGGAAATCTATACTGGTGCTGATGTTGACCTGAAGCTGGCGGAAATGGAGAAAGCTATGACTTTAAGTCCTGCAATAACTTCTGAAACCACGACTGAAAATGTTGAAGTGGTAGTTGAAGATGGAGTTAAAACCGTTAAGATCAAAAAGAACGTCAACGGGAAAGAAACCGAAGAAATCTTTACCGGAGAAGCGGCCGACAAGAAACTGAAGGAAATCGAGATGGATCCGTCAACGGAAACTCAGGAGAAAGTTAGAACAACAATTCACAAAGAAACGCACAACGAATAGGTTTCTCAAAGAGCATCGAGCAGCTCGCTGTTCGGCAGATTAGAAACAGAGCCGGATTGATTATTCAATTCGGCTTTTTCTTTGAAGTAAGCTTTTGTAATATAGAACATTAAAATTCCGAAAGTAAGCAAGAAGACATCTATAATAAGTCCATAAATAATCTCAAAATTGTTGTATTCATTCCAGGTTTTAGTGAACGGCGCTAACATTACGTAGCTACTGCTTATAAATATATTTAGCAAGAGAGATAATATAAGTAGGAATGCCAGATTTGAAATTTTTGTTTTCCGAACCAATCCTAAAATGGTCAATGCCATCGTAATAAGGAATAAAGCAAAAGTGTTATTCAGGAAAGCAGAGACCTCGAAACTCATGTAATAAAGCGCTATTCCGATTGTAATACATAGCTCAATAATCTGTGTAAAGAGGAAAGTAAGATTGAAAATTCTTATTAAACGTGCGGTTTTTTCAAAGCCATTGTTTTTCGCGCTGAATTCCAGGTTAAAGAACCTATTGTTTTCACGTTTAAGGAGTATAATCATCAAAATCAGACCTGCCAGGTTTATCAATTGTAAAATCCAGAATTTCAAGTCTAAATCATCAAAATATCGTAAACTGAATAACATTCGGATGCATTCGGAACCTGCTACAACTATAATGAACAGAAGAACACTCAGTTTTCTAAGCGCCAGTAAAACAATGATTATAACATTAACAGATAGTCGCAGAAACAACCAGAACGGAGTTGATTCAAACTTTGCAAGTGAAATGCGACCTTCTACTACGAAAATCTCATATAATTCATACAAAACCGGAATACTGAGCAGAATTAAAATCAAGGTAAGTAATTGCTGATTGGATTTGGATAGTTCTATGCTCATTTGGTGAATTTGGAATGAAAATAGAAATTATTCCCGATCTGCCAATTTTTGACGTTCAAACTTATCGTGCTACCGCAAGCGAAGCCACGCTAATTTTAATTCCCGGGAAATTTTTCTGTAACTCACGAATGCAGACTTCCAGTGTGGCCCCAGTTGTTATTACGTCATCGATTAAAACAAAATGCCCGGTTTCTTTTCCTTTTTTTGAAGAACTGAAAATGTTCTGCATCGTATCCCAGCGCGAAAGTTGTCCTTTCTTAGTTTGACTTTCTGAGAAAATCGTTCGCTTCAACAGATCTGTTCTTATTGGAAGAGAAGTCGCTTCTGCCACTCCTTTGGCAATTTCTGTTGCCTGGTTGTAGCCGCGGATGAATTGTTTCTTTGGATGCAGCGGAACGGGAATCAATCCTGTGACATCTTTAAATGCATCCATTTTTAATATCCGCTTTCCAATTTCGGAGCCATAATAAAACCCAAGGTCTTTCCTGGAATTGTATTTCAGCTGATGCAGGATTTGTTGTGAAACGCCTGTTTTCGAGAAGTAGAGCAGGGCAAAAGTACCTTCCAGGTGAACTCTTCCCCAGAACAGTTTGTCAAGTTGAGACGCTTCCCGGTAGTTCTCAAACAAGGTGTATTCCAGATCAATTGCGCAAACAGGGCATATCCCGGCTTTCGATCCCACTAGTTCCATGTTGCAGCCGTAGCAGTTTTGCGGATAGATTAGTTGGAGCAGATCGTTTTTCAGATTTTTTATTCCATTACGAGAAAGTTGCATAGCAGAAGATTTTTCGAAAAGAAATTAAAAAAATGATCAAAAATTTCCAAAATAGAAGATTGGTTCACTTCTCTAGATGAACTGGCTATTTTTCCCGACGAACGAAGCGTTGAATCCACTCTCAAATGTTAAAATCGAAAGATCAATTTCAGCAGTTTTTTAGCGTTTATGGTTCCTGCAAATTGCGCGTAATGAAATTCACAAAGAGATGTTGAAAAGCCTGTACAAATACTATTTGACAATAGCAATAAAATGGCGTAACTTTCTGGAAGATTTCACTAAAGACGTTCATTTGCAAGTGTTTGCTGGGGTTAAGATGAATATAGCATATTCTTCGACAAACAATAGAATACGGACTGTGAATATCTTTGATGACTATGTTGATAAACCCGCTAAGTGTTCGTGTTAAAGGATTTCTGAATTGGCTTGTTGAAAACCTCCCCGTATTGTGAATTTCTTTAATTGCGAGAAGTAGTTTTTTTGACAATTTTTGTATGCCCCTTTTAAGGAACATACGTCGATTTTTAGAGAATGACTTCTAAAACGATTTCATACGGAGGGGAAACAAAATGTTTTACAAACGCACTATAAAAACCGCGATTACACAGGTAATCGTGATAGGGAATTATTGACTTTAAAATTTTGAATAAAATGTCGCAAATTGAACCGATTTTACAAGAAAACAACAGCAGGTTTGTGCTGTTCCCGATAGTACATGACGATATCTGGATGTTCTATAAGAAAGCGGAAGCTAGCTTTTGGACTGCAGAGGAAATTGATCTGTCGCCGGACTTGTTGGATTGGGAAACAAAGTTGAATGACGATGAGAAACATTTTATCAAACACGTATTGGCATTTTTCGCTGCTTCTGACGGAATTGTAAATGAAAATCTGGCAGAACACTTCCTTTCAGAAGTGCAGTACACAGAGGCGAAATTCTTCTACGGTTTCCAGGTTACAATTGAGAACATTCACTCTGAAACCTATTCGCTTTTGATTGATACGTATATCAAGGATTCAAAAGAGAAAGATCATTTGTTCAATGCATTGGATACAATTGATTGTGTGAAGAAAAAAGCAGAATGGGCATTGCGCTGGATCGATAACGGATCTTTTGCCGAGCGATTAGTTGCATTCGCTGCAGTAGAAGGAATCTTCTTTTCAGGTTCATTCTGTTCGATATTCTGGTTGAAAAAACGTGGCCTGATGCCAGGATTGACGTTTTCAAATGAGTTGATTTCACGCGATGAAGGGTTGCATTGTGATTTTGCTTGTTTGTTGTACACAAAACACCTGGTGAATCGCTTGCCGAAAGAACAAGTTGAGGCAATTATCCTTGATGCCGTGGAAATTGAGAAAGAATTTGTAACCGATGCGCTTCCAGTGAAGTTAATAGGTATGAATGCAGAGTTAATGGCACAATACATCGAGTTCGTGGCTGATCGATTATTGGTGGAATTAGGGAACACAAAAGTGTTCAACACATCAAACCCTTTCGATTTCATGGATATGATCTCGATTCAGGGGAAAACAAACTTCTTCGAAAAACGAGTTGCTGAGTACCAGAAAGCAAACGTGTTAGGAGGAAACAAAGACAGTCAGGTATTTAGTACCGACGAAGATTTTTAATAGAACAAGACAATAACAAACCAAAATATAGGAGAGCACAACTATGTATGTACTAAAAAGAGACGGGAAAAAGGAAGCGGTGAAATTCGACAAAATCACTGCGCGCATCATTAAGATGTGTTATGGGCTTGATCCACTTGTATCGCCGGAAGCGGTTGCGATGAAAGTGATCGAAGGAATCTACGACGGGGTGTCGACAACAGATTTGGATAACCTGGCAGCTGAAGTTGCAGCAGCTAAAACAATGGAGCATCCGGATTATGCATTGTTGGCTTCACGTATCGCAGTTTCCAACTTACACAAGGAAACGAAAAAAACGTTTTCTGAAGTAATGGAAGATTTGTACAGATACATTGATCCTAAAACCGGGCAAAATGCATCATTACTTGCTGATGACGTGTACCAGGTTATTCAGGAACACAAGGAAGTGTTGGATTCTTCAATCATTTATGATCGCGATTTCCGTTACGATTATTTTGGATTTAAAACATTAACAAGAAGTTATTTATTGCGTTTGAACGGCGATATCGCTGAACGTCCGCAGCACATGTTGTTACGTGTGGCAATTGGTATTCACAAAAGTGATATCAACCAGGCTCTTAAAACGTACAACCTGATGTCGGAAGGATGGTTCACACACGCAACACCAACTTTATTCAATGCAGGTACACCAAAACCTCAAATGTCGTCTTGTTTCTTATTAACAATGAAAGATGATAGTATCGAAGGTATTTACGACACGTTGAAATCATGTGCTCAGATTTCTCAGTCGGCTGGTGGTATCGGATTGGCTATTCACAATATTCGCGCAACAGGATCTTACATTAAAGGAACAAACGGTACGTCGAACGGTATTGTTCCAATGTTGAGAGTTTACAATGATACTGCACGTTATGTAGATCAGGGTGGAGGAAAACGTAAAGGTTCTTTCGCTATGTACATAGAGCCTTGGCATGCTGACGTATTTGATTTCCTTGACTTGAAAAAGAATACCGGAAAAGAAGAAATGCGTGCGCGTGATTTGTTCTACGCTCTTTGGATTCCGGATTTGTTTATGAAACGAGTAGAAGAGAACGGAGAATGGACATTGATGTGTCCGCACGAATGTCCGGGACTTTCTGATGCTTACGGAGCAGAATTCGAGAAACTATATACTTCATACGAAGCTGCAGGAAAAGGTCGTAAAACAATCAAAGCACAGGAATTGTGGTTTAAAGTTTTAGAGTCTCAAATCGAAACTGGTACTCCTTACATGTTGTACAAAGACGCTGCAAATGAGAAATCAAATCAGAAAAACCTAGGTACTATCAAGTCTTCGAACTTGTGTACTGAGATCATCGAATACACTGCACCGGATGAGATCGCGGTTTGTAACCTTGCTTCTTTGGCATTACCAAAATATGTTACGGAAGATGGTAAATTCGACCACGATAAGTTGTTTGAAGTGACTTACCAGGCTACGATTAACCTGAACAGAATTATCGACGGAAACTACTATCCGGTAGAAGAAGCCCGTAATTCTAACATGCGTCACCGTCCAATCGGACTAGGCGTTCAGGGATTGGCTGATGCTTACATTATGATGCGTTTCCCATTCGAATCGGAAGAAGCTAAAGCATTGAACCGTGAGATCTTTGAAACGATCTATTACGCTGCAATGACTGCGTCTAAAGACCTGGCAAAAGCTGAAGGACCTTACGAAACGTTTGCAGGTTCACCTGTTTCACAAGGAATTTTCCAGTACGATATGTGGGGTGTAACTCCAACTAACCGTTGGGAATGGGATGTGTTGAAAGAAGAAGTAATGAAGCACGGTGTACGCAACTCATTGTTGTTAGCTCCAATGCCAACAGCTTCTACAGCACAAATCTTAGGAAACAACGAATGTTTTGAGCCATATACATCAAACATTTACACACGCCGTGTATTGTCTGGTGAATTCATTATCGTGAACAAGCATTTATTAAAAGATTTGGTGAAAGAAGGATTGTGGAGTAACGAAATGCGTCAGAAATTGATGCAGTCGAACGGATCAGTTCAAAACATCCACGAGATTCCTCAATACATCAAAGACTTATACAAAACTGCTTGGGAAATTTCTCAAAAAGCAATCATTGAGCAAGCAGCAGAACGCGGAGCTTACATCTGTCAGTCTCAATCGTTGAATATTTTCATGGAGAACGCTAACTTCGGTAAGTTGACTTCTATGCACTTCTACGGCTGGAAAAAAGGATTGAAAACAGGAATGTACTACTTACGTACAAAAGCTGCTACAGACGCAATCAAGTTTACGGTTGATAAAACTGTGACGGCTGAACCAACAGCAGCAGAACTGGAAGAACAAGCAGCAGCAATTGCATGCTCTTTGGATAATCCGGACAACTGTGAAATGTGTTCTGGGTAGAATTCATTAAATGAAAATAACAAAGTAGGGACAGGTCGCGACCTGTCCCTACTTTGTTTATGGAAATAAATTGTGATGTTAATAATTGTGCCGTTTTTATTCGATATCACATGTTAATCCCTCGTCTGCTCTGGCAGGTGAGGGATTTTTTATATGCGGACTCCCATCAGAAGAACATCATCGATTTGTTCCAGATCACCACGCCAATCTTCAAACGTTTTGTAGAATGCATTACGCTGATCTGCCATACTCAGTTCGTTCAAAACCAGAAGCTGCTGAAGCAAGGTTTTTATACGGTATTTCTTTCCGAATTCACCGCCGAACTGATCAGCATATCCGTCCGACATAGCATAAATGGTGTCGCCCGTTTTCAATTCGAAGTGAATGGTCTCAAAAGGCTTGGCTGCCGGGCTATATCCGCAAGGCTGACGCATAGCTTTCAACGTTATTAGCTCGTTTTTCCGCATTATATGAAGATCATTGTATGCGCCTGAATAAGTTAAATTGTGATCATTGCAATCGATCACAAATAAAGAAATATCCATTCCGTCCTTGTTCTCACCAACAATCCCTTTCTGATTCAGGGCAGAAATAATTCGCTCGCGCAAAAGATCAAGAATAGTCCCCGGATCTTCCACCTGCTTTGCAACAACAATATCTTCGAGAAATGAAAGCCCCAGCATTGTCATGAATCCGCCCGGAACACCATGTCCGGTACAGTCTGCAACAACAAAAAAGGTTTTGTTTTCCGATTTATGTACCCAATAGAAATCTCCCGAAACAATGTTTTTCGGAATATTCAGAATAAAAAAATCAGAAACCCATTTGTTCAATTCATTCGTGGAAGGAAGTACAGCCTGTTGAATGGTTCTGGCATAAGAAATACTGTCAGTAATTTCTCTGTTCTTTGTTTCCAGGAGCTCTTTTTGTTTTTCAACTTTAGTATTGGATTCGGCCAGGTCCAATCTTATTTTAATCTCATTAATGGTTAATCTGTATCTCGAACGAATCAGGAAAGCAGTGAAAATAACTACAGTAAGTGTCAGTAATCCACCATTCACCAAAATCTGATCAAGACTTAGCGAGCTATTCAGAGAAAGAAAAACCAGGTTACTCACCACAGTAATTCCAAGAAGCACCATTGATAGTTTGAACGACCATAGTACCAGCATACCAACGCCAATGAATAAAACTACATAAGCAAAGGCATGCTGCTGGAAATGTGCCACATCCATCACGCTCCACATGAAAGCATTTTGAACAGAAATCCCGCTGACCAGGAAGAACATACAGAAATAAATATTTACGCCCAATTTCTCTCTGAACAGTAATACCAGAAGTGAGCTTAAGGAAACGCCGATCCGAAAGAACAGAAATGGAATGCTATACGCCGGTAAAACAATCAAGTCACTGATCCACCACAATAAGTTTAACAGTAAACCCACCCAGGTGGCAATGATATGGAACCGAATAGTTGATAGGTTAAATGCTTCTTTGACTTTGTCAGTTGGACCCATTCGTCTTGTATCTGTGGTGTGATTTTCTAAAGGTAATACGTAAATGATCAGGTTCGGGATTTCATAAAACAAAACTTTCGGTTAAATAAACTACCGGCGTAAAAATACTTTCCTTTTTATAAGTTTGTACTAACTTGATCCAAAAGAATACATTTGTCGCTCCGGAATAATGCTTTTAGTAAATGTGGAAACTTAGAAAAATAATGAATTACCGCTTGGTTTGTCTGTTATTCATTCTGAGTTATGTTATCCATTTTGCCGTTGAAAAATCAAATTTTAAATACACGGTAACTTCCGATGGTGAAGGATATTATTCTTACCTGCCTGCTCTGTATCTTTTCGGTGACAATACATTTAGAACAAACGCAAAAGTTAAATATCAACGTACCGGACAGAAAGATGAGTACGTGATCTCAACAAATCAGGGAACCTACGTAAACAAATACTTCAGCGGAGTTTCTTTCATTGCTGCACCTGCTTTTTTAGCAATAACTGGAATTTTGAAATTATCAGGATCTCAGGCCGATGGTTACAACGACGCCTATTTTATAGGAATGTTCTTCTATTCGATTTTGATGTTCGTTTTTGGATTTATACTTTATCAAAATGCGGTTTCTGAATATTTTCAATTGAACCGGAGGCAGAAATGGATATTTCTCCTGGTACTAATAGCTGCTCCCTGGCTTTTTTCTGCGATCTACGGTGTAATGTGGGCGAATAATTACCTGTTTATTTGCTTCAGTATCCTTTTGTGGCTGATCACAAAAATGAAGAAACACCCGGAAAAGTCTGCTTATCTTCTCTGTTTCTTTTTTCTAACAGGAATAGTAGCCATTACACGACCAACCAGTCTGATGTTTTTGGTGATGGTTTTGTTTTTCTTCGACAGCTTTCGTGCTTTCTGGGAATATCTGAGAACCTTTGTATTGAAACCAAAGATTCTTATTGTTGGTTTTATGCTGTTTCTGCTCCCTGTATTTTATCAATTTGGTATCTGGAAATGGCAAACCGGATCTTTTTTCCTGTGGAGTTATTCAGGCGAAGGGTTCAATTGGTTTAATCCGCAATTGATAGAAATAATATTCAGTTACAGAACCGGGATTTTATTTCATTCCCCGATATTGATCTTTTGCCTGGTTTATACTTTAGCTGCATTTCGCAGCAACCGATATAAGGCGATTGTATACCTGTTCTACTTTTTTCTCATTTGTTATGTTTCAGCGTCGTGGTGGTGCTATGATTTCGAGTCGAAGCATGGTTTGAGAAACTTCAATGAACACTATGTGTTCCTGCTGCTTCCGCTTTTTGATTTCATAAGAAGTAAAAAAATGAAGAAATGGGCTGTGGCACTCCTGGCCATTACCGCGTTACTTCCTTTCATCCGATTTAATCAATATGTGTTTGGTTATAATACAAATCAACGATTTACCAGGGAGTCTTATTGGGAATCGCTCGCTTTCTGGAATCCGGATAACAAAGAAAGATGGGCTTACCATCATTCGTTGAAACCTTTCGGAAAATGCTATTCGTCAAAAGTGTTGTTCCACGAAGAATCTGTCGAAATCACACCTGAAAAAGAATTTTTTTTAGGAAAATCAATTCCTGTGAAACTGAAAACCGGTGAAAGAATGTATATCAAAGTCTCGTACGATCGGGTAATCAGAGGAAATGATAAAAATAAGCCACCTGTATTTGTAATCGATTTTTACAGCCAATCGGATAAAAACATCCGTTCTTATCATGCTATTCCCGGTTACGAAGATTCTCATAAGGAAGTGGAACACGTGGAGATCTCTCGTTCCTGTTTTGATTATTTGAAGAATATGGACGAACTAACTATTTATTTTTGGAATGATCATCATATAAAGGGAAAACTTAAGAACCTTAAAGTAGAGTTGGAGAAATACGGACCGTGAAAATCTTTAGCGAAGAAAAAAATCTATTCCAACAGTCGATAATTTATGGCAGTAAAAAACGTTTGTACCTTAGCATGGTGCGAAGTCTTGTTTTATTCATTTGCTCATTCATTTGTTTTACGCCTGTTTTGGCGCAAGGCAGTGGAATGCGTACTAAAACAATTGCATCCTCACAGGTAAATTTCACGTTTGACACACTTTCCGTCCTTCCTGGAACGCTGCAAGTGTTTTGCGGCGCAGATAAATTAACTGAATCTGATTATTTAATAGATTTCACGGCTGCCCGGATAACTATCACCAAAAAATGCGCTGATTCAGTTTCATTGTCCTATCGGGTTTTACCTTACAATCTCTCCATACCATTGGTAAAACGTGATACAGCACTTATTTATAACGATACCAAAGGAGACAGGGATCAATTCCTGCTTGCACCATCGTCTGAAAACGGTGATCTTTTCGGGCAGACAGGCCTTACAAAACAAGGGAGTATTTCCAGGGGAATTTCATTCGGAAACAGGCAGAATTTATCAGTAAATTCCAGTTTAAATTTGCGGTTATCTGGGTATATTGCTCCGAATTTACAGGTCCTTGCCTCAGTTACAGATGATAATTTACCCATTCAACCGGAAGGAAACACGAATAAGCTTCAGGAATTCGACCAGGTTTTTATTCAGCTTTTTAACGACCAGTTCAAGTTAACCGCCGGCGATTTCTGGATCAATAAACCGGAAGGTTATTTTCTTACTTACAAAAAACGCGGTCAGGGTTTAACAGGAGAATATACCTGGAAACAAACCAAGACATCAAGCATCAAATCGCAGGTAAGCGGTGCATTGTCGAAAGGGAAGTTCAACCGGCAGATTATCCAGGGAATTGAAGGGAATCAAGGGCCATATCGTCTGCAGGGAAATGAGAACGAACCATATATCGTAGTTCTTTCCGGAACCGAGCGCATTTACATCGACGGGAAGCTGCTAACCCGCGGGCAGGAATTCGATTACACGATTGATTACAATACTTCCGAATTAACATTTACAGCACGGAATTTAATTACCAAGGATTCACGAATTGTAGCCGAATTTCAATATTCCGATCAAAATTATGCCCGTTCGCTCTTTCAATTCAATACTACGGGAACCGGCAAAAAACTCGATTGGTGGGTGAATGCGTATTCGGAACAGGACGCAAAGAATCAGCCGCTTCAGCAAACTTTGAGTTTAGATCAGAAAAGTCTGCTGGCAAGTATTGGAGACAATCTGCTCCTGGCACGTTCAACTGTTATCGATTCAGTTGCTTATTCGGAGAACTCAATTATGTATAAATTGATTGATTCCCTTGCTTATGACAGTGTTTTGGTTTTTTCTGTTGATCCGAACGCAGCTTTCTATAAGGTGAATTTTGCATACGTCGGGCCCGGTAAAGGAGATTATGTGCTCAGTGAGTATTCCGCTCTTGGAAGAATCTATAAATGGATTGAACCGGCAGGCGGCATTCCTCAGGGAGATTATGCTCCGGTGAATATCCTGATTACCCCGAAACAGCAGCAATTGTATACCGCGGGAGCAAGATATCGTGTTTCAGAGAAATTGACCGTTATGGCGGAATTGGCTTCCAGCAAATATGATCTGAATACGTTTTCAAGAAAAGATTCATTCGACGATCAGGGATATGCCCTTAAATCGAAAGTAGAATACACCAAGCCGTTCGGGACTGATAGTGTAAAGCAATGGAAGTGGCTTTCTACCGGGGAATTGGAGATGCTCGATCCTTATTTTAAACCTATTGAACAATACCGCGCAGTTGAGTTTGACCGTGACTGGAATACACGCAACCAGAACTATACGGGAAACCAGGTTTATCTTTCCGCAGGAACCGCTGTTCAGAATATCAAATACGGACAAATTTCTGTAAACGGACAACATTATGAAGTTGGAAACAGCTTTGCCGGAAACCGCATTCAAACGGTCATCAACTGGAGTCAAAACGGATGGAAGGTGAACGGAGATGGAAGTGTTTTAGCTTCCGATGCGGTAGGAACAAATCAATTTATTCGCCACAGACTGGATGTTTCAAAAAGTATAAAGAGAGTGAGACTAGGGATCAAAAATGATCAGGAACACAATCAATTTAAAACGAACGGGATACTGGAAACAAGATCTTATTCTTTCTTTGATGTACAGGGCTATGCTGCATTGGGAGATACAGTCAAAGGAGAAGTGAAATTTACCTATCGAGAGAGAACAGATGGAAGATCGGACAGTACTAGTTTGAAAAGAGCCGCAATAGCCAGAACAATAGGAATCGAATGGACGAAACGTTCAACGGCCGGAATAGGATGGAAAAATCAGCGTTTAGTTATCATTGGCAATGTTCGCACACTGGAAATTAAAGATACGAATCTGATTCAGCAGGCTCCGGAACAAACAACAAACGGGAGATTTGACCATGAAATAAAACTGTTGAAAGGCGCATTGCAGCTAACCACGTTTTACGAAGTTGGCGCCGGGTTGGAGCAGAAGAAAGAATTCGTTTATATCAAAGTAAATGACGGACAGGGAGTTTATACCTGGAACGATTACAACGGAAATGGAATCAAAGATCTGAATGAATTTGAAATTGCTGCATACTCGGATCAGGCAAGTTATATCCGGGTCTTTACGCCTTCAAATGTTTACAGCAGAACCTACAGCAATGAATATAACCAATCGTTAGTATTGAAACCGGAACGTGTTTGGAGTAATGAAATCGGAGTAAAAAAATTCATCGCTTTATTTTCCACCATGTCCCGTTTTCGCATCCAGCGCAAGGTTTCTATTTTTGACGGTTTAGATGCATACAACCCGTTTGCCCGTAATATTGACGATGCTTCTTTGATCTCGACATCCGGAAATGTCCGGCAGAGCGTTTATTTCAATCGATTGAGTTCGGTTTTTGGAATGGAATATCATTTCAACCATCAAAGTTCCAAAACCTTACTCGCTTCAGGTTTCGATGGTAGAGATGTTGAGTCAAATGAAATAAATGCCCGCCTGAATTTGCAAAAGAAATGGAGTGTTTTGGGAAGTTACGAGCGCGGAACCAAAAACGCTGTGGTTGATTATACAACGAATCGTTCCTATTCATTGAATTACTACCTGATCAAACCATCCTTGGTTTACCAGCCGTCATCTTCCTTCCGGATTAGTTTAGACGGCCGGTATTCATACAAGAAAAATGCACCTCAGTTTGGCGGCGAAAGCAGTTTGCTCCGGGATATCGGAATTACAACCAAAGTCAACCAGGCGAAGAAAGGAAGTTTTCAGGGACAGGTTAATTATATCCAGATCACATTTGACGGAAACGCCAATTCACCTCTTGGTTTTGAATTACTGGAAGCACTTAAACCAGGTCAAAATACAGTTTGGTCGGTTGGTTACCAACGCAGTGTTTCAAAAAATCTCCAAATATCCATTCAGTATAACGGACGAAAAAGTGCCGGAAATACAGCAGTTCACGCTGGTGGTATGGAAGTGAAAGCTTTCTTTTAAAGGAGGAAAGTCAAAAGAGGAAGTGAGACAAAATCGCTTTATTCTTCGAATCTTTAAAAAACTTGGAATAAAGAAAAAGAGGAAAGACTTTCTTGCCTTTCCTCTTTTCTGTATAATTTTTCCTCTGCTATTTATTCTCCTTCTTCAATATCAGCTGGCTGAATGCTTTCCGATAATCTCGTGTAAGACGCAATCAAGCTGTCTAATTCGGCAATATCACCTTTAATGAT
Source organism: uncultured Flavobacteriales bacterium (assembly GCA_946479985.1). Next base: position 26,504 of record CAMLIF010000010.1, on the reverse strand, counting down.
TGCCTGCTTGTTTGTATTTCCACTGGAAACTGCACTTTCTAACTCCTCACTTAAAAGAGCTCTCTCGTCATTGTACTTACCAAGTAAATATTCGAAACAACGTGGAAGCAGCATTTGCGAGTAGAAACCACCGTTTTTAACCTCGTTTTCAAAAACAGGAATTGCTTTACTTTGGTTTTTCAAATCTTGTTTTGTCATGTAGTAAGTAAATGCCCCAAGAACATTTAATTTGTCATAACCCTGTAATTTCCCACCGCTCAATGCATTTTTGAAATAGTCGAATTTCTCAATTCCGGTGTTATCGGCATACAAAGCCGCAATTCCAACGATCATTTTAGATGAAGGTTCTTTTTCCAATGATTCTGCTTTTGCAACAGCGGCTTTTGCATCAATTTTAGCTAATTGTGCCAGGGCAGCAGAAACAACAGAATAAGCAGGGTCGTTCGTTATTCTGTCTTCTAGTATTGCTTTCGCTTCTGTTTCAGGAACAAGTGCTGTCAGTACATTCAATGCATCTCCACGAACGGAAGCAACTGAATCTGATTTTACCATTTGCTTCATAATAGCAATAGCTAACTCTGAGTTCTCTGAGCTTAGATCTGCCGACAAACCGATGGCTTGTGAGCGGATATTCCAAAACTTGTCTTTCAAAGCGCTTAAGATCAATGCCTGGCCTTCGTCTGAAGAACTTGCTCCATTCATCAGCGCATCGCGACGGTGAGCAAATCGATTTTTAGCGTCGTATTGAGCAATCCACCATTCTGTGTTTTTACTCTCTGTAATTTTGCCAAGCAACATGTCTTGTGAGTCGAAGATTACATTCGTTACTTTTCCAACCGTAGGAATATCCAGTGTGGTTGACGAACTCGCATTGATCCAGTAACGCTCTGTTGTAACACCACGATCATCGTAAACACTGATATTAACCGGCATTTTAAAGTAAGTAGAATAATCAAAAGCACTTTGTTCAATGGAAACAAGAACGTTACCTTCTTCCGAATCATCGTAAGAAACGTAAAGATCCATGTGTCCTTCGTTTAAATACCATTGGTTAAAGAACCAGTTCAAATCTTCTCCGGTAATTTCTTCCATTGCCAGGCGCAATTGGTTGTATTCCGCAGCCTTGAAAGAATTTGCTTTCAGGTACAGGTTCAATCCTGCAAAAAATGCTTCGTCACCAACGTAAGAACGCAGCATGTGAAGGATACGGCCACCTTTGTTGTAGGAATGTCCGTCGAACATATCTTCTTTATCATCATAATCAAACCAAACTAAGTTGTGGTATCCTGCATTTTCTCCGTTTTGGAAATAACCTTCAGCTTCTGTTTCAGCCTGGAAATCGGCTTCATCCAAACCATGGCGGTATTCGTCCCACAGGTATTGTGAATAGTTTGCAAAAGACTCATTCAATGTTAAGTTCGACCATGATTCAGCCGTAACCAAATCACCGAACCAGTGGTGAAACAATTCATGAGCGATAGTGCTGTTGTCGTTTCCATCCAATAATTCACGCTGCGTTTTGTAAACGTAATCACCGAAAACCACGGCTCCGGTGTTTTCCATTGCTCCTGAAACATAGTCACGAACTACAATTTGAGAATATTTATCCCAGGGATATTCAACTCCCAATAACTTCGAAAAGTGGTTGATCATTTTAGGTGTTTCGCCAAAGATTGCTTTCGCGCTTGATTCCCATTCCGGCTCAACGTAGTAATTTACTTCCATAAGCTTGCCATCCGGGCGTTTGTAAGAATCTTTCACCACTTTAAACTCACCGATTCCCATCATAAACAAGTATGGCGCATGCGGTAAATCCTGTTTCCAGTAATCGGTTTTCGTTCCGTTGGCATTCTTCGTAGAACTTACCATTTTACCGTTCGAAAGTGTTGTGTATTTAGAATCTACGGTAATGTAGATCTCCATTTTCGTTTTGATATTCGGTTGGTCAATTGTCGGGAACCAAACTGAGCTTGCTTCTGTTTCACCTTGTGTCCAGATTTGAGGCATTTTGGCAGCATCCGTTTTTAAAGGATTGATGAAGTAAAGGCCTTTGTCGCTTTTAATAGCATCCGAACCACCGGCAATACGCTCATCCGGTTTCGCAACGTAATCAATAACAACCGAAAAGTTCTCAGTTCTTGTGTATTTTTTATCTAATTTAATTCGCAGAAAATCGTTTTCGTAGTTAAATTGAAGCGGTTTTCCGCCAAGCATTACTGTTTTGATTTCCATTCCTTTGGCATCCAGGATCAAACTGTCGGTTGCATAAAAATGTGGTTTAGCCGTCAGGGTTTCTTTCCCCATCATGTATGACTTTGACCAGTCAAATGAAACTTCCAGTTTTGTATTGATCAAATCAGTTAGAATTGCTTCTGAACCATGGTAGTTTTCCATAGGTGATTCCATATCCGGTTCGTATGGATAATCGTATTCATAAGGGCTGGTATAATCAGGATATTCGTAGCCATAATCTCCTTCTCCGTATGCATCGCCTTCGTCAACAAGGATATCTGGTTCGGTTTTAATTGGTCGGCACGCAACAAGTGCAAGTGCTAATAATAGTGCGATTTTTTTCATTGAAATGAATTGTATGAAGCGAAAATAAGAAATAGTTCATTGCTTTAACTTGTTTGCTCTTATAAAACTGAGTTTCAATTGTAGTTTACAGTCAAATTAGTTGGTTTAATATTGCTATTTTTGTCTCACAACTGAGTGAGATGGGAATTTGGAAGCTGGATAATACGGAATTTGAAACAACTACTGACGGAGTACATATTCGTTGGGAAGATCGCAGGTTTTTTACCATTACTTATAAGGGAAATAAATTCCGCGGAGAAGTAATGGCTGATAAGCGTGAAGAAGGCAGTTTAACTATTAAGCTGAATCACCGCGTTTTTGAAGTGAAGAAAACCGGTCCTTTGGATGAATTGATTGCGAATATGGGCTTAGATATTCCGAAAGTCCGAAAATTGAAGCAATTAAAAGCTCCGATGCCTGGTCGTGTGGTTGGATTGTCGATTGAAGTTGGCCAGGAAATCAATGTTGGTGATCCACTTCTTACTTTGGAAGCAATGAAAATGGAAAATGTTCTGAAAGCAGAAGGGACAGGAGTTGTAAAAGAAATCAGGATTAAAGCGCAGGATGTAGTTGAGAAAGGTGCCGTGCTGGTTGAATTTGAGTAAGAAAAAGCGCAGCTTTTGATAAAGATATAAAGAGAAAGGCCCTGAAAACTCAGGGCCTTTTTTTAATTTTTTACCAGCGCTTCCTGCGCAAATGCTTTGTTCACAATACTCGGATACAACATTCCGAATTCCTTGATGCAGAATTCCCTTAATCGTTGAATTTCCTCAGTAGTTTTCATCCATTTAATTGCTTTGGATAATTCTTTCTGAAACAAAAGCGGGTCGAAACTCACCTTCGTTAAAATTTTTTTGGTTAATTCAAACATGGTCTTTCACATTTTGTGTCCATCCAAATTAACGAATTTGTTTCAGTTTTAGTACATCAAAATATGTTAAAATTTTTGCCAAAAAAAATGGGACTAATATAACATTAGTCCCATCACCAGTTTTCGTTTATTTGTGAAAATCTTAAAGCAAATGTTTTTCAATTACCTGGTAAATTTCCATGGTCGTTTTATCGTAAACGTAGATATACAACTTCATGTTTTCAGGTTCATATTGAACAGGTAATTTGTATGAATAGCTTAAGAAATATTTTCCATTACTTCCTAAATCGGCAGCGGTTAATGTTTTTCCGAAAGTTCTCCCGTCAATTGTTCCGCGCAAAATATCGCGATGAACGTATTCTTCATTTTTTCCGTCTATTGTTCCATCAGTATCCCAAGTAGCATTTTCCAGCACAAGTTGGGGAGCGATGAGAGAATCCTCAACAACATAAACCACAAGTCCGAGTTCGTTTGTAAGGGAGACATCAATTTTATCGACCTCCGTATGCAGGAAGACGCCTCTTGTTGAAGGGAAGTAGTTTACCTGTGCCTGAAGATTTATTTTAAGATTACTTGCTAAAACGCTATTGGTTTTATTCGTCATGATGGCTCCGGCATTCGATGTGAATTGGTTATTTGATTTTATTCTGTTCACATTGAACGCGGGATTTCCCGTAAACATTGCCCCGGGAATCGATCCAAAATAAATTCCGATTTCCAATCCCGGATCAGAATACAATATTTCAGGGTATTCAATTGATGTTACCTGAAATCCACCCAAACCTGAAGGACCAGCATGAATACCCAATCCGAATATGCGTGTTGGGTTTGTAGCGATAAGTTGTTCCATAAGATCCGTAGAGTATGGACAATTCACACATTGATGACCTGTAAAGTCTTCGATCAAAACGTTGCGAAGAGTATTACTATTTGCCGTAAATGTTGGCCATAAACCTGCATTGTAATAATGCGCAGAATCACCATCTGGGTATAAACTCCAGTCCAATGAGTTGGAAACTGGAGTTTCCGGATAGGCATTTTCTACTTTGTCGCAAGACACCAGGGCGCTTGAAATGACAATAGAAAGAAAGAGTATTTTTTTCATGTTTCTTAGAATTAAGAGATTAGAAACTTTGCGTTATTGATAGTGTCAAACCATTTGATGCAGGTACAAAACGACAAACTCCCCCAACACAGAAAAGTCCTGCACGTTGTCTACCGTAGTTCAAAGTTACGCGAGTTGCATCTTTTATCCAACCAACTGAACCAATTGCATAATGCAGGCGCAAATCGTTATGTGGGTTTCCGTAGTTATACTGATCCATAAATCCGAAAAACCAGTTTGGAGAAATATTGTATTCCAATACTACCGTTGCCCAATTTCCTTTGTCTTTGGAAGTTTGAAAACCAAGGACTGGTATTTTCTTTTCGGTTGTAAACAATCCTTGAATCTCTGTTCTAAGACTGTGTTTTTTGTTGATCTTCCAGGCAGTTTCAATAACACCGATATGTGCATTGATGATTCCGTTTGCGTCTTCAGAAATCTTTGAAATATCGTTGTTCAGCATGATATTGAAGTAAGAAGCAACGATATACAGGTTTTTGCTGAATTTATACGTCACATTTACATTGATATCCTGCCACATTAAACTGTCTGATTTATCAAACGGTCTTCCAACATAAGTTACACGCGATGAATCTCCCGGAATAATTCCTTCCGTATGCTTGATCGGCATATAAGCAGTGGAGTAGTTGAAATTGATCGGAATATCGTACTTGTTTCCGATTTTTCCTTTTTTGATATTGTATTGTACCTCCGTCTGAAAAGCGATTTCGCCTAACGGCTGAGTAGCATAAGGATAAAGCGTAGCCACCAGGTTATAAGTATGCGTTTTATTCATCGCCGGCAGGTAATTAATGAATAAATCGGCGAGATTCTTGGTCCTGTCCGATCGGTAACTCATATTATCAACCGATTTGGCAGAAACCGAAATCCCGAACAAGCCTCTTTTGGAATATCCCAGATTGATTAAAGCTGCGTGGCCTGAATTATAGATGTAGCCGTTATCATCACTCGGGTCATTTTCCTTGTGGGTATATTCCGCATTGAACGTGAACTTTTTATAACGCGCACCAATTCGACCGCTATATGAGCCTACATTTTCAGGAAGAACGTACAAATCGTTATCGTCAGCTTGGTATTTACTTACAAATGCTCCTCCAATAGTTATGTCAACACCCGTTGAATCCAAAATGCGGGTAAGTTCGTTAATATGGAATTGTGCGTCAAAACCTCTTGTTACTCCTGAAGACTTTTCTACACGTCCACCCTGAAAAGCATAACGTTGATTCCCGTAAACGCCTTTTAACTGAACTCCGGCAATTGGTCTTAGAATAATCCGCGCGCCATCCATTGCGTTGTCATAACCCAGGTTACGATCTTCGTATGCTCTGAAAATGGTTCCTGACCCGAATTGTTCGTAGAAGTTTCCAATAGTTACATCAATGTAGTCATTCACATATCCCGCGTAGCGCATTCCAAGTCCTGTTCCGTCAAAACGATTCGGGTAGCCGTTTATGCGCGGCAGATAGGATTCAAAACGTCCTCCCGCTTTAAAATTGGCACTGGAATAGAACACGTTCATGTACGAATTCAACAACCCCTTTTCTGCGGGTTGTGTTGCTCCAATGAGTGGATCTGCATTTAGATATTGGAAGGTTGCTTCGGCGTTACCGGTTATGGAACCACCAGAAACAGATTGTCCGAGTACGTTTAACGACCCGGACAAAACTGCTAATGCGATTAGGCACTTTTTCATCTATTATTTCGCTGTAAGTTTCTTGATCTCTTCGTATAATTTATCTTCATCGCCAGGTGAGTAGCTATTGTGAGAATACACGATATTTCCTTTTTGGTCTACTAAAAAAGTATGAGGAACATTGTTTACTCCCATTGCACGTTTGAAATCACCGTTCGGGTCCATTAAAACCAAATATTCCCATCCTTTTCCATCTACATAAACAGGAACCTGATTCTTCGTTTTTTCATCGTCGATAGTTACTGCAACTACTGTTACACCGGTTTCGTCCTGCCAATCTGAATAAAGATCGTGAATGGTGTTCAGTTCACGTTTACAGGGAGAACACCAGGTTGCCCAAAACGAAATTACAACCGGTCCTTCGAAGCCAAGTTCAGCAGTGTTTACTGCTTTTCCGTCCATATCAACCAGTTTCACGGAAGGTAATTGTTTGAGGTTAGTTGTATGCTCGTCCTGAGCCATGGAAGTAAAGGAAAGCGCTAATCCAACTAAAAGGAAAGTCAATTTTTTCATAGTTTATAATTTAGCATGCACATTTTCAACATTCGTGCCGAAACCCAAAGATACTTTTTCCTTTACACAATTCCGGGCATGTGTTTGTACTTACTCTTGTATTCCTAAAATATGTTAACTCCGCCAATTAAATTGTAATCCTATCGTTGGTTAGATTATCCAAAACTCAACCGATAAATCCTGAAAAGAACCCGTTTAATCAATTAATAAAGGTTTTTTTGTTTTTTGCATTTGAGTTTTTGGCAAAAAAATTGTAATCTTACCTTTTGAACGGAATTTGTAATTGGCTGTACATTCCAGAATCCGTTTTATATTTGTGAAGAAGATAACAACATACTATATGAAAAAAATATACTCTTTATTAACTGTACTAGCTTTGTCTACCGTTGGTATGGCACAAGTTAATATCCAAGACTACAATGGTGGTTCACCAACTGGTCCAAGCTTGAATGGGGACACAATTTATAGAACTATTTCTGACAATGAATTAGTTGTTGTTGATCTTGGAGTAACAAATACTTCAGGTATAGATAAACAATATGATGTTACTCGCTTAAAAATTATAGATGTTCCGGCTTGGGGACCAACAGAACAAATTTGTTGGGGATATCAGGTAGAAGGAAATTGTTATACAACTCCTTACATTAATCCAAATCCTTGGACATCTCCAACTTGGGGTAGTCCACTTCCGGATCAGGCATCTGCGAATTTGAAATTTGATATTCATAGTTCAAGTACTGGTATTATCCATTACCGATTTATTGTTAAAGAAGGATCAACATTAGTCGATTCAGTTGATGTATATGTTTCAACAGGTCTTTCTACGAAAGCTCCAAAAACAGAAGAAGTTTCTTTATCTGTTTATCCTAACCCGGTAAGTAATACATTAAGCATAGCAACTCAGGGATTGGGAGATGATTTCAATGTGAAAATCACGGACGTACTTGGGAAAGTTGTTTACAACGATTCTGCAAGTGCTGCAACTAAGAAAATTGACGTTAGTGAGTTCAAAAACGGAGTTTACATGGTAACAGTAAGCGAAAAAGGAATTGCGACTCAAACGAGACGAATAGTGGTTAAACACTAACCAACAATATTTAATGAGAAAGGCTGGAATGAAAATTCCGGCCTTTTTTATTTACCAAAAATCTGAATCTGCGGGATAGATTTGAGGATTTTGAATTTATACACCAAGTAATTCTCTGAGTTTCGGGATGCTGTTTACGGCAGTCTCATCAATCAGATGATAACTCGAATCAACTTTCAATTCAGAAACTTTCGGATCAACAATGATTTTCTGACAATGATCGGATGTAAAATGGATTAAACCGGCGGCCGGATAAACCTGGAGCGATGTTCCTACAACAATTAAGCAGTCGGCGTCACGCACAATCTTTGCTGCTTTTTCCAATTCGGGAACTTCTTCACCAAACCAAACAACATGCGGGCGTAACAAAAAACCATCTTCACAAAGATCATTTTTGGTAAGTTCCCAACCATCAATAGGATAGTAGCGTTTTTCCTGGTTAGGGCCTGAGCTTTTTGCCTGGCGGATATTACCGTGTAAGTGAATGATATTTTTGGATCCGGCGCGCTCGTGCAGATCATCTATATTTTGAGTTACGACTATAACGTTATAGTGCTCTTCCAGTTCTTTGAAGAATAAATGCGCGGGATTGGGAGTTGCTTCCATGACCTGTTTTCTTCGCAAATTGTAGAATTCCCGGACAAGATCAGGATTGTGCTTCCATGCTTTCGGTGTGGCCACATCTTCAATTTTGAAATTCTCCCATAAACCATTACTGTCGCGAAAAGTTGAAATTCCGCTTTCTGCAGAAATGCCTGCACCACTTAAGATTACCAGATTCTTCACTTGTCTGAAAGTATAAAAATTGAACATTTTAGCATTCCAAGTTAACGATATATTTATTACTGGTTTACAATATGTAAATCTCTTACATTTGGCTGAATCATAAATCATAGAAACATGAAACAGTCATTACTTTTATTAGGAAGTGTGTTTGCCGGCTCAATGACGCTATTTGCTCAGCATACGCCAGTTTCCACTTCTCCACAAAACAAAAATGCGGTTTTGGAAGAACTAACGGGGATCCACTGTGGATACTGCCCTGATGGTCACCTTATCGCGAACAACATTGCAGCAGCTAACCCTGGACGTGTAGTTTTAGTAAATATCCACGCTGGTGGATACGCTACTCCGGGAGCTGGTGAACCAGATTTAAGAACAACAGACGGAACTGCATTAGACGGTTTCTTTAACCCAACTGGATATCCTGCAGGTTCAGTTCAACGATACCCGCACTCAAGTGATATGACTCGTATCTCAACAGGTCGTGGTAACTGGACTGGTCAGGTAAACGCTGTATTGGCTGAAGCTTCTCCTGCTAACGTTGCTATGGATGCTACAATTGATGCAACAACACGTGAATTGACTTTGCATGTAGAGGTTCTTTATACAACTCCTCAGGCTTCAGGGACAACTCATTACTTGAATATTGGTATGTTGCAAAACGACTTTGAAGCAATTCAAAGTAACTACGGTAACTATAACCCAACAGCTATTTTGCCGAACGGTAAATATTTACACCAACACATCTTCAGAGGTTACCTGAACACAGGTGGTACTTGGGGACAAGCAGTTGATGCTTCTATCGGAACAGTTCAAACATTTACTGTTACATATACGCTTCCTGCTAACATCAATGCAGTAGATTTGAATATCGGTAAATTACAGTTCTTCGCAATCTTACACCCTGGACACAATGCAGTAACAACAAGTAAAATTATTACTGCTGCTGAAATTGCTCCTGATTACACAAATGTTCCGGTTGCAACAGCTAACGCTAACAGCGTCCTGAATACATTCAATGTATGTGATGGTGGAAGTATTGTTCCGGTAATTAAAGTAACGAACGATGGCGCTGAGATCAATTCTATTGAGTTCTCAACTTCAGTAAACGGTGGAACAGCTGTTCCGTTTACTTACAATGGTACAATTGATCAATTCGGTTCTGCGGAGATCACATTGCCTTCAATGGTTGTTAACGACCAAGGCACAAATAACGTAGTAGTTACAATTACTTCAGTAAATGGTGGTGCAGGTAACATCGGTACAACAAGTGCAACTAAACCAATCAGCATCGCTTCAGTTGCAATGGGAACTGCAGGTGTTGTTAAAATGACTACTGACCGTTACGGATCAGAAACTACATGGAAATTATTCAACTCTGCAAATACAGTTGTTGCACAAGGTGGACCATATACAGATGCAGCAGCAACAGGTGCTTACCCGCAAGCTGATGTAAATGTTACTTTGGTTCCTAACGAATGTTACCGTGCAGTTGTTTACGATTCTTACGGTGACGGATTCGATTCTGGGTACGGAAACGGAGATTTCAAAGTTCAGGTAAACGGAACTTCTGTTGCTACAGTTGCTACTTTCTCTGCTGGTTCTAGCATGGAAGATGCAATGAAAGTTGACGGTTCTGCTTCAATTGAAGATGCTTCTGCTGCAATTGCTATGAATGTTTACCCTAACCCTGCAACTAGCTCGGTAAATGTAAACTTCGAAGCTAAAGGTGGTGAGTACAGTGTTTCAATTTTAGATCTTGCTGGTCGTGTAGTTGCAACTCAAGTTGTTTCTAACGCTACAGGTTCTACTGTAGTTGAAATGCCGGTATCTGCGTTACAAGCTGGAAACTATTTCGTTTCAGTTGCTAACAACGGTTCAACATACACTCAAAAACTGATCGTAGAATAATCTTCGAACAAATATTATTGAATGAGACCCCGATCCCGTACATACGGGATCGGGGTCTTTTGTTTTATAACGGAATTGATAATGCTAGTTTCCTCAGTTTTATTAACTTTAGCCCCCTTAAAGCAGATAAATTTATGGCTAAAATACGTAAGCAAGATGCACTCGATTATCATTCATCCGGTAGACCCGGAAAGATCGAAGTGGTCCCAACTAAACCATACGCCTCACAACGCGATTTATCATTAGCTTACTCTCCAGGTGTAGCTGAACCTTGTTTGAAAATTGCGGAGGATCCGGAAGATGTATATAAATACACGAGTAAAGGAAATTTAGTCGCTGTAATTTCAAACGGAACAGCAGTACTAGGGCTTGGCGACATTGGGCCGTTGGCTTCCAAGCCTGTGATGGAAGGAAAAGGTTTGCTCTTTAAGATCTTTGCTGACATTGATGTGTTTGATATTGAAATTGATGCGAAAGACCCCGAATTGTTTATTCAAACCGTAAAAGCAATTGCTCCTACTTTTGGAGGAATCAACCTCGAAGATATTAAAGCTCCGGAGGCTTTTGAAATAGAAAGAAGATTAAAAGAGGAATTGGATATTCCTGTAATGCACGATGATCAGCACGGTACAGCAATTATTTCTGCTGCAGCGTTGATCAATGCTCTAGAACTGGCAAAAAAGAAGATCGGAAAAGTGAAGATAGTTATTTCCGGTGCCGGTGCTGCTGCAATTTCCTGTGTGAACCTTTACCGTGCATTAGGTGCAGATCTGAATCAGGTATACATGTTCGACAGTAAAGGATTGATCCATGCCGGAAGAACAGATCTGGACAGCATGAAACAAACGTTTGCTGTTCATAAAAAAGACATTTCACTTGAAGATTCGTTCAAGGGGGCTGATGTTTTCCTTGGTTTATCAAAAGGAAACCTGGTTTCAAAAGAAATGATCAAAGTAATGGCGAAGAATCCGATTGTTTTTGCACTGGCGAATCCTGAACCGGAAATTGGCTACAAAGAAGCTATGTCTGTTCGTCCGGATATTATCATGGCAACGGGCCGCTCTGATCATCCTAACCAGGTGAATAATGTACTTGGTTTCCCGTTCATTTTCCGTGGTGCGTTAGATGTTCGTGCAACTACTATCAATGAAGAAATGAAATTGGCGGCAGTACATGCTATTGCCAATCTTGCCAAGGAAACTATTCCTGAAGAGGTAATTGTTGCTTACGGTGAAAAACACATCGCTTTTGGACGTGATCAGATTATTCCAAAACCAATTGATCCGCGTTTGATTTCATACGTAGCACCTGCAGTGGCAAGAGCTGCCATGGAATCTGGTGTTGCGCGGAAACCAATTGAAGATTGGAACGAATACGAAATGCAATTGAAAAAACGTCTTGGTTTAGATAATAAACTGGTACGTAATATCACTGTTAAAGCTCAATCGAACCCGAAAAAGGTGGTTTTTGCCGAAGCAGATAATATCAAAATACTTAAAGCAGCTCAAAACGCAGCTGAGGAAGGTATTTGTTTCCCTATATTATTGGGTAAACGGAAGGTTATTGAGCAATTGATGCTGGAATATTCAATCGAAATTCCGGGAATGGTTATCATTGATCCGAAATCTGATACGGAAAAGGCGCGTCGGCAGGAGTATGGTAAAGTGTTTTTCAGCGAACGTAAGCGAAAGGGTGTAACCGAATATGAATCTATTCAGATGATGCGCGAAAGAAATCATTTTGGCGCCATGATGGTACATATCGGTGAGGCTGATGCAATGATTTCCGGACTGACAAGAAATTACTCTGATGTGGTTCGACCGCTTATCCAGGTAATCGGATTGGAAAAAGATACGAATATTGTTGCCGGAGTTTATATCCTGATGACGAAAAAAGGTCCGCTTTTCTTAGCTGATACAACCATCAATATGGATCCGACTGCGGAACAAATCGCTGAAATCACGCACAACGTATCGAAAATAGTGCGCAAATTTAAGGTTATCCCGAAAATTGCCTTGTTGAGTTATTCCAATTTCGGATCATCACATGGTCCAGATGCCGTAAAAATGGCTGAAGCAGTTGCTTACCTTCACGAAAAGCATCCAACCCTGGTTGTTGACGGTGAGATCCAGGCAAATTTTGCGTTGAACAATGAACTAATGAACGAGAAATTCTCCTTCTCCACCCTGGCGAATAAACAAGTGAACACTTTGATCTTCCCGAATTTGTCTTCAGGAAACATTGCTTATAAATTGATGCAGGAAATGACTGACGGAGATGCGATCGGACCAATTCTGGTCGGATTAAGAAAATCTGTCCATGTACTGCAAATGGGGGCAACTGTTCGTGAAATCGTGAATATGGTGAAAGTTGCGGTTGTAGACGCTCAATCTAAGTAAGAAAAGGATGATAGCACATTTGAATGGAAAACTAGTTGAGAAGAATCCCACGAATGTGGTTATTGAATGTGGAGGAGTGGGTTATTTCGTGAAAATTTCGCTTCACACGTATACCTTGCTCCCATCGAATGAACAGATTAAACTTTTTACACAGCAGATTGTAAGAGAGGATGGCCATTTTTTATACGGATTTGCTACAACAGAAGAACGGGAAGTTTTTAACCTGCTAATCTCTGTTTCCGGAATCGGACCAAACACTGCAATTTTAATGTTGTCGTCATTGATGCCTACAGAAATTGCGCATGCTATTCAAACAGATGATGTGCTTACAATTCAATCTATAAAAGGGATTGGGGCAAAAACAGCACAGCGCGTTATCATCGATTTGAAGGATAAAATGATGAAAGTAGAATGGGTAGATTCAACAAATATTTTTTCCGCCCACAATACAACGAAGTTTGATGCGTTAAATGCATTGATTTCGTTAGGCTTCGATAAAAAAGCCGCTGAAAAAGCATTGGATAAAATCACTACCGGAGAAGAGTCAGTTGAACAGCTCATCAAAGGTGCATTGAAAATTTTATAGAACTTGAAGAATATTAATCGTCCTTACTACATTTCTTTTATGCGTTTTTTTGCGTGCCTGCTTGTTTTAAGTGCATCGTTTGTTTCCTTCGGTCAGGAAGACTCCAATGAAGTAGTGCTTCCGTTCCCGATAACGAACCCGCTCGATCCAACACAAAATACTCCTCAAAGTTTCGACCTTGGAGACCCGAACAACATGCATCAGACCATTGTGTTTGATCCGGTTTCGGGGAAATATGTTTTCCAGGAAACAATTGGCGCGGGTGGAATTATGTACCGCTATCCATCCATGATGACTCTGGAGGAATACCTGGAATATGAACGTCAAAAATCACTTAAAGAGAATTGGAAAGATAAGATCGATCAGCAAACGGAAGAAGACAGGGCGCTTGAGTTTCCTTTTAAAATACCTTCCAAGACATTTGAAAATTTCTTCGGGTCCAACGAAATCACTATTCGCCCGCAAGGATCTGTTGAGGTTTCGTTCGGTGTAAATTCATCCCGTTACGATAACCCGATATTACCTATCAAACAAAGAAAAATCACGCGTTTCGATTTCCAGCAGCAAATTCAAATGAACCTTGTTGGTCAGATTGGAACAAAAGTGAAATTAAATACTTCGTATAACACACAGGCGGCATTTGATTTTGATAATATCACCAAACTGGGTTATTCCGGCGACGAAGATCAGATCATGCAGCGTATTGAACTGGGAAATGTAAGTTTCCCTTCATTCGGATCATTGATACCGGGATCGCAAACATTATTTGGAGGTTATTTGAAATTACGCACCGGGAAATTAACAACAGATTTAATTGTTGCCCAGTCGAAAGGAAAACGAACAGAAATCAACGTTACCGGGAAAGCGCAAATTCAGCCTTTCGAAGTTTCTGCTGATACCTATGAGGCAAACCGTCACTATTTTGTCAATCTATTCTTCCATGATCAATACGATCAGGCAATGAGCCAAATGCCCAATGTGGCATCTGAAGTTTTTGTTACAAGAATGGAGGTTTGGGTTACCAACCGGATTAACAGTACAGATAACGCAAGAAATATTGTTGCATTCTCAGATTTAGGTGAATCGAAACCTGAAAACTGTGAAGGAACTCCTGGAACATTTAATCCGGATATTCACCCCGATAATGAATCAAACGGACTTTACGGTTGGGCATCGACTAACCAGAATATTCGTGGATTTAACGGTGCCGTTACAGCTTTGTCTTCTCAGGCATCAACTCCCGGACCGTTTCAACAGGCTGTTCATTACGAAAAAGTTGAGAATGCGCGCAAATTGAGTGAATCTGAATTTAGTTACAACGCACTTCTCGGATTTATCTCTTTAAGCCAGCCGTTGAACAATGATGAGGTACTTGCCGTTTCATACGAGTATACGTACCGCGGACAAACTTATCAGGTTGGGGAATTCTCAACAGATGGTATTGAAGGAAGAGACGCTCTGATCCTTAAACTATTGAAGCCAACAATCACAAATCCTACTTTAACAATCTGGGATTTGATGATGAAAAATGTCTATTCTATCGGTGCTTACCAGGTTGATGAAAACGGGTTCCGGTTGAATATTTATTATAATAATCCGGAAACCAGCGTGCTTTCTCCGGTTTTCCCAATCTCAACCCTGGCACAAACGCAGGTCATTACGCTGGTCGATATGGATCGGTATAATGTCAATGACCAGCAATTCTCTGACGGTATGTTCGACTTTATTCCGATGAACTATAATGGGAACAGAGCTGAAACGGGCGGAACGATCAATCCGAAGAACGGAAGGGTTTTCTTCTCAACTACAGAGCCGTTCGGTGCTGTGCTGAGAGAAAAAATGGTTACTTCAGGAGTTGCTCCTGATCTGGCTGATTCTTATGCCTACACGGAATTATACGATTCAACAAAAACCGCAGCTCAGCAAATTCCAAGCAAAAACCGTTTTGTGTTTAAGGGAGAATACCAGAGTTCTGTTTCTTCCGATATTCCGCTGAATGCCCTGAACGTACCGGAAGGTGCCGTAAAAGTTACTGCAGGCGGTATTGCCCTGGTTGAGGGTACAGATTATACGGTTGACTATAACCTTGGCCGTGTTAAAATTTTGAATTCAGGAATTTTGGAATCAAATACCCCGATAAAAATTTCAATTGAAAGTAATTCGGTTTTTGGGTTCCAGTCGAAATCAATGATCGGTTCCCATTTCAATTACCGATTCAACAAAGACTTTAACATTGGTGCCACCTGGATGCGAATGATGGAACGTCCGGTGACACAAAAAGTGGATTTCGGATCAGAACCGTACAAGAATAATGTTATAGGTTTTGATATCAATTATAAGGCAGAATTGCCGTGGCTGACAAAAGCAGTAGATTTCCTGCCTATTTTATCTACGAAAGAAAAATCCTACATGACTTTCAAAGGTGAATACGCCCGTTTAATTCCCGGTACTCCAAGAGCAATTTCAAAAGCAGGTATTTCTTATATAGATGATTTTGAAGGAAGTCAAAGTACAATTGATCTGAAGTCACCAAGTTCGTGGAAAATTGCTTCTACTCCCCAGGGTCAGCCTGATCTTTTCCCTGAAGGAAGTTTGAAAACACTTGAGAATGGATACAAACGGTCTAAAATTGCCTGGTACCTTATTGATAACTTATTCTATCAGAATGGTGAATTAACTCCTCAGCATATCAAAGATGATCAGGCAATGTTGAGTGATAGCCGTATGCGTCTGGTTTCACAATCAGATATTTTCCCGAATCAAAACCTGCCTTACGGATCTATTCCAACCATCCAGACACTCGATTTAGCTTATTATCCTTCCGAGCGCGGAATGTATAATTATGATTTTTCGAACACGGTAAACCCGGATGGAACGTGGACAAACCCACAGGACAGATGGGGTGGGATTCAACGTGCGTTAACTACAAACGATTTCGAGCTGGCGAACGTACAGTACATCCAATTCTGGATGCTCGACCCGTTCAACGTGGATGCGGAAGCACAAAACCCGAATACCTTTATGAACGGGGGCGATTTGTATTTCAACCTTGGGAACGTTTCAGAAGATGTTTTGGCCGATTCCCGTAAGAGTTTTGAAAACGGAATGCCGCCATTCGCCGGAGCAAATTATCCTACAGATGTCACTCCGTGGGCAGAAGTTCCGAATCAGCAAATGGTAGTAAATGCCTTTGCGGATGAAACATCTGAGTCGCGTGTGAATCAGGATGTTGGATTAGACGGATACAATGACGAGGAAGAGCGTACAAGCTATACTCAATACGTAGCATGGGTTGAAGGTAACGGAACACTTACTCCGGAAGCGAAAGCTAAAATGCTGGCGGATCCTTCAAGTGATGATTACAATTATTACCGTGACGACGATTATGATGATCAGGCATTGAACATTCTTCAGCGCTATAAAAAATACAACAACCATCAGGGGAATGCACCAACGCAATCCATGTCTGATACTATGAATGATGATAAGTATCCGGCCGGGAATTCAATCTATCCTGACAACGAAGATATCAATCAGGATAACAACCTATCTGAATCTGAAGCTTACTTTCAGTATCATGTGAGTTTACGTCCGGGCGATATGGTTGTAGGAAAGAACTACATTGTTTCCGAGCAGGTATTTACAGTTGCAGGATCTACAAAACAAGAAACCTGGTATCAATTTAAAATTCCGATTCACGAACCTGAAAAATCAGTGAATGGAATCCGCGATTTCCGTTCAATCCGATTCATGCGTATGTTCCTGAAAGAGTTTAACGAAGAAGTAATTGTTCGTTTTGCGAAACTGGAATTCATCCGCGGAGAATGGAGACCATATTTATATGATCTTTCCACTCCCGGTGATGGTGGTTTCCCGGATCCGGATTTGACTTCTTTCAATATTGGTGCATTAAACTATGAGGAGAATGCTCAAAAATCGCCTATCGGTTACCAGATTCCTCCGGGAATTACACGTGAAATTGATCCGTCGCAACCGGTACAGCGCCAGTTGAATGAACAATCATTGACCTTGGATGTTTGTAATTTACAGGATGGTGATGCACGTGCTGCATACAGAAATGTACAGTTTGATGTACGTACTTATGAGAAATTGAAAATGTTTGTTCACGCTGAAGAAATTACAGCTGGTACGTTGAATGATAAAGATTTGACATTGTTCGTTCGTTTAGGAACAGACTTCGTTGATAATTACTACGAATACGAGTTACCGATTTACAAAACTGCCTGGGGAACATCGTCACCGGAAGGTGTTTGGCCAACTTCCAATGATATGGAAATTGTTTTCCAGGACTTGTTGGATCTCAAAATGCGCAGAAATGATTTGGCTGGTTCTTCTGGCTCAGGAGTTGCTTCAAATGTTGAATACGTAATCCAGGACCCGAATAATCCTGATCGCCTAATAAAGGTAAAAGGAAGTCCGAATCTTCAGGGAGTAAAAACGATCATGATTGGTATCCGGAATCCTTCGGTGAATGCAGTAAACTCCTGGCCGGATGATGCTCAGTCAAAATGTGCGCAGGTTTGGATCAATGAATTGCGTTTAACGGATTTTGTTGATGACGGTGGAGATGCTGCACTTGCACAGCTTCAGGTTCAGGCTGCCGATTTTGCAACGGTAAGCTTATCGAGTAATTATTCAGGTGTAAACTGGGGAGCTGTTGACAGCCGTGTTCAGGAACGTCAGCGAAACCAGAAAATAGGTTACGACTATCAGAGTACATTCCAGTTAGGGCAATTCTTTGGTTCGAAATCTAAGATTACATTGCCGTTCTACTACGGATATTCTGTTGGAATTATTAATCCGGAATACGATCCGTTCAACCCGGATATTAAACTGAAAGCTTATGATCCTGCAACACGCAGATCGGTTGCCCGTATTGCTCAGGATTATACGGAAAGAAAATCATACAATTTCCAGGGAGTCCGAATTAATATTACCGGTGCGAAACCGCGTTTCTACGATGTGGCAAACTGGACTTTCGGTTATGGATACAGCGAGAACCTTCACCGTGATTTCAATACCAATTATGACCGTACCAAACAGTGGAAAGGAAATGTAGCCTACGCTTACACGTTTACCGCTAAGCCCTATGAACCTTTCAAGGAAGTGAAGTTTATGAAGAAGAGTCCCTGGTGGTCGCTTATTCGTGAGACAAATATTTCATTGATGCCGAAGAACGTAAGTTTCAATAACGATATCATGCGTACGTACAATGAACGGCAGATTCGAAATACCATTGATACTTCTGCAACGGCATTCCAGTACACACCAGTTTACGTTAAGAACTTTACCTGGAACAGAAATTACAAATTGGGCTGGGACTTCACGAAGAACCTGAAATTCACTTTCAACGCAACAAACCGTTCTATTTTCGATGAAGGGAATGGCCGGGTAGATCGCAAGAACGATCTGGATAGTTACCGCATTTTCCGTGACACAGTGTTCAACCAGTTGGGTACATTGGGTAAAACAATGGATTACACGCATGATTACTCGTTTTCATACAATGTTCCGTTTAACAAGGTTCCGGTGCTTACGTTCTTAACAGGAAACGTAAAGTACGGCGGCACTTACAACTGGCAGCGAGCTCCTCTTGGTCAGGAAGAGTATGGAAACATTATCCAGAACAGCAGAACAATCAATGGCCAGTTACAGGCGAGTTTCCTGACGCTTTATAATAAAGTTCCGTTCCTCAAGCGAATTAATAGTACATCCGGATCCACAAGGGCCAAAATTCCTACTAAAACAACGGATGAAAGCGATGGAAAAGGTACAGATTCTACCAAGAAACCAGACGCTCCTAAAACAGAGCTGAAACCGCCGAAACCAATTGAGGATATGACTCCAAAGGAAAAACGGAAGTGGGAACGTGAAAAACGTAAACATGATCGTTTGCAGAGACGCAAGGAGAAAGAAAAAGAAAAAGTAAACCCGGTTCTTGGTTTTGCAGGAAGATTATTGATGACAGTCCGCAATCTTTCCGCAACATACTCTCAAACCGACGGAACTTTACTTCCCGGTTACAACCAGGAAAGCAGAGTGCTCGGTTTCAATCCTTCATTTGCGTCTAATTTTGGCGGCTTCTTATTCGGTCAGCAATCGTATTCCGTAACCGGTAGAGAAACGGGCTACAATGTCGGACAAGTTGCGTCTACAAACGGCTGGATGGTAATGAACTCAGCAATCAATCGTCAGCATACGGTTACGCATTCGCAAACATTTACCGGACGTGGAACATTGGAGCCGATCAAAGATTTAACGATTGATCTTTCGATGAACAGAAACATGACTCAAAACACCAATGATTTCTATCGCTACAACGATTTGTCGCAGCAATTTGAGTCACAAAGTTTATACAGAACAGCTACGTTGACCTATTCAACAATTTCAATTGGCTCGGCTTTCGAGAAAATGGGTGAAGGGTATTCATCTCCTAATTTTGACGCATTGCTGCAGCGTACAAAAGAAGTATCTACTTATTTTGGAACGAGAAATCCCAATTCGGTTGGGACCATAGGTGATTACGCAAACGGTTACGGACAAACACAACAGGATGTTTTGATCGGTGCGTTCTTATCTTCTTACACTTCAAACAGTGTCAACGAACGTTCAACGAATCCGTTCGCATCGCTTCCATTACCGAACTGGACTGTTAATTATAACGGTTTGACGAAGTTCCCGTTCATGAAAGACAAAGTGAAAAATTTTGTAATTCGTCATGGATATACTTCAACGGTAAGTTTGGCGGGTGTTCAATCGAATTTGAATTCTACACTTGATGCAAGCGGGAACTACAACTCACGCGATTTGAATGACAATTTCATAGCAGCAAACAACGTACAGGCAGTTACTATTTCAGAGCGCTTCTCGCCGCTAATCGGTTTCGATGCTACATGGAATATCAAGAAACAAGGATTGATCACGAAGTTTGAGATCAAGAAAGACCGTTCGGCTACACTTTCTTTGAATAATAACCAGATTACTGAAGTATTAGGAAACGAGATTGTAATTGGTACAGGATATAAATTTGAAAAAGTTCGTTTCCCTTTCAAAATCAATCAAACGCGACCTGAGAATCCTTTGAATTTACGTTTTGACTTCACGTTCCGTGATAACTTAACTGTTATTCGTAAGGTAGTTGAAGGAACAAATCAGGCTACTGCGGGTCAGCGTGTTGTTTCTATTAAGTCGTCGGTTGATTATAACGTAACAAACAACCTGATTCTTCAGTTCTATTACGATCAGGTTATCACAACACCAAAGATCGCTACATCGTACAAAACAGGAAACTTGAGTACAGGTATTCGTTTACGCTTCAATTTAGGCGGATTGTAAAAATGAACATACGAGCAGCAAAAGTTGGAGATGAGTCGGCTATTCACGGATTAATCGTTGAGCTGGCAGTTTACGAACGCGCACCGGATGAAGTAACCAATACGGTTGAGCAGCTGCGGATTGATTTGTTTGAAGACCAAATCTGTGACGCCATTGTTGTGGAAGAAGATTCAAAAGTTGTGGGCTTTGCGTTGTTTTATACATCCTACTCAACCTGGAAGGGGCGGTGTTTATACCTCGAAGATTTCTATGTGCGTGAAGAAAACCGCCGAAATGGAATTGGATCTCAATTGTTTCAAAAAGTAGTGGAAATTGCTAAAGAACGTGGCGTTAAACGCATGGATTGGCAAGTTCTTGAATGGAACGAACCCGGATTGAATTTCTACAGAAAGGAAAACGCAGTCCTTGACCCGGAATGGGTGAACGGAAGATTGTTTTTTTGAAAGACATATTAAATTTTTACGTAGGGGCAGGTCGCGACCTGCCCCTACGTAATTGTCGGAATTATCATTAATTTCGTGCCATGATCTTAAGACCATTTTTAGGTAACACTCCGCTTGCTTTGGGATTGCTCATTCCTGTTGTTGCGTTGTTCGTTGGTCTGAACATCGGTTTTGAATACCACTTGCCTTTTCAGAAAATCAATTACGGTTTATTGGGGAAGTACGATGCCCCCTTTTATGCATTGAGCACTGTTTTAGCAAGTGTTTTTGTGCTTACCAATGCAGTATTCCTGAATTTTCTATTCAATAAGCACGATTTCCTTGAACGGAATAATTATGCGCCATCACTTTTTTATGTGGTGTTCATGTCGTTTAGTCAAAGCTTTTATTTCTTTAACAGCTTACTCATTGTTCATACACTGATGCTGCTCATTTTCAGGTTGTTTTTCCTGCTCGAAAATGGTGAACGGAATGGAAAGCAGATTTTTAATATCGGGTTATTTGCCGGGATGATTGTAGTAATACTTCCGCAGGCAGCAGCACTTTTGCCTTTCATCTGGCTTGGCGTAAGAATGAACAGATCACTCTCGCTGCGTGAAACCGTTTTACTTTTATTGGGGACATTGATCATAGTTTTTAACGGATTGATGCTTTGGTGGTTTTCTGGTCATGCTATCGGGCTGCGCATTTTACGGCTTAATAATTATGTACAGCACGAGCAGGTCGTATTAATTGCATCGGGAGCTATATTGCTGGTAAATCTTCTGTTGAGTTCCATTGGTGTGCGGGTTCGTGTTCAGAAAAGTTCTATTCGTTTCAAGAAAATAAACCGGAGTATTTTAATGATGGTACTCGGAACACTTGTACTTGGCGCCTCTGATCTTATTTTTTATCAACAGGTAGAGTGGTTCAACCTTGTATTCGTGCCTGTTGGCTTCCTATTTACGTTTGCGTTCATTCATCGCTTCTGGAAACAAGTGGCCACAGTGTTCTTTTACCTTACTTTTTTAATGGCTGTTATTAAATTTTTCATTCATGCTGGTTGGTTCAACTAAGTGAATGACTAACTTTGCAAGCATTCAAAACGGGCTTTTTTGTCCTTATAGTTATTCAAATGAAATTTGGTGTAGTTACCTTCCCCGGTTCTAATTGTGATGAAGACATGGTCTACGTCCTTGAAACCGTAATGAATCAAAGTGTTGAACGTCTTTGGCACAAAGATTCTGATCTTAAAAATGTTGATTTCGTGGTGCTTCCCGGAGGATTCTCTTATGGAGATTACCTGCGTTCAGGTGCTATCGCGAAATTGTCACCAATCATGTCGGCCGTAATGGACCATGCAGATAAAGGAGGTTATGTGATGGGAATCTGTAACGGGTTCCAGATCTTAACTGAATCCGGATTGTTGCCCGGAGCGCTGCTTCACAACAATACTCAGAAATTCATTTGTAAGAATGTTTATTTGAAACCGGCAACTTCCAATAGTGCTATTACAAAAGGGTTAGATACAACGAAAGCATATAAAATTCCGATTGCCCATGGTGAAGGCCGTTTTTATGCACCTGAAGAAACCATGAAAGCAATTTTGGATAATGACCAGGTTTTGTTCCATTATGTGAATGAAGCCGGTGAAATAACGGATGAAGCTAATCCGAACGGAGCCTTGCATAATATTGCCGGGATCTGTAATGAAAAACGCAATGTGTTTGGTATGATGCCTCATCCCGAACGCGCTGCCGACGCCAATTTGGCAAATGAAGATGGAAAACGTTTCTTCGAATCTATCTTAAAATACTGTTAGTATGAAAGTTTTATTGTTGGGATCTGGAGGCAGAGAACATGCTATAGCCTGGAAAATTGCTCAAAGTTCTCACCTGGAACACTTGTATATTGCTCCCGGAAATGCAGGTACCCGCCAGCATGGAACCAACGTTCCGATAGGAGTGAATGATTTTGAGAAAATCAAAACATTTGTTCTTGAAAATGAGATCCGCCTGGTAGTTGTTGGTCCTGAAGACCCGCTGGTAAACGGAATTCACGATTTCTTCCTGGCAGATGAGCAATTGAAGAAAGTTCCGGTTATTGGCCCGAATAAAGTTGCTGCTCAGTTAGAAGGTAGTAAAGATTTCGCGAAAGCGTTTATGGCGCGTCACAATATTCCAACTGCGAAATATGCTACGTTTACAAAAGATACGCTTGAGGAAGGTTATACATTCCTTGAAAAACTGAAAGCACCTTACGTTCTGAAAGCCGACGGATTGGCTGCCGGAAAAGGGGTGTTGATCATAGAAGATTTGAAAGAAGCCAAGGCAGAGCTGAAAAGCATGCTTGCAGATGCCAAATTTGGTGATGCTTCTTCTCGGGTGGTAATTGAACAGTTCCTGAAAGGAATTGAATGCTCGGTATTCGTTCTAACCGATGGCGACAGCTACAAAGTTCTTCCTGAAGCCAAAGATTACAAACGTATTGGTGAAGGAGATACCGGTTTAAACACAGGTGGAATGGGTGCTATTTCCCCGGTTCCGTTCTGTGACGCCACTTTTAAAGATAAGATCGAGAACCAGATCATCATTCCTACTGTAAAAGGTTTGAAAGCTGAAGGAATTGAGTACAAAGGATTTATTTTCGTTGGAATCATCAATGTAAAAGGAGAGCCGTACGTAATTGAATACAATTGCCGAATGGGTGATCCGGAAACTGAAGTGGTAATGCCGCGTTTGAAATCAGATTTACTGGATTTGTTCGAGGGTGTTGCAACAAACACACTTTCTGAATGTGATGTTCAATTCGATGAACGTTCTGCCTGTACAGTTATGATGGTTGCCGGCGGATACCCGGGCGATTATAAAAAAGGCGACATTATTGAAGGATTCCATTTGGTTCAGGAAAGCCTGGTTTTTCATGCCGGAACTGCTGCTGATGGCCCAGTTGTAACAACGAACGGTGGTCGTGTACTGGCAGTAACTTCTTACGGTAAAAACCTGGAAATTGCGCTGAATCGCTCGTATGAATCAATAGAAAAGTTGAATTACAAAAATGCTTATTACCGAAAAGATATCGGTAAAGATGTTTTGTGATCCGGGCTTTTTTGTAAATTCAATGACATAATTTAGCATTTGGACCCATCCGTCGTCATTATTCTTGCAATGCTCGTTCTCTGTGCGTTTTCATCGGGAATGGAGATTGCTTACGTTTCTTCGAACAGGCTCAAGGTAGAATTAGACATCTCCAAATCTTCTTATTCAGGTAGTTTACTGGCGCTTTTCTACAAGAACGAAGGTCACTTTCTGGCCACGTTACTTCTTGTTAATAATATTGGTCTGGTAGTATTTGGTATGAATGCAGCCAATTTACTGGAACCGATTATTGAATCGTGGGGAATCACCGGGGCATTTTCTTTGCTCTTGCTTCAAACTGTTATTTCCACCCTGGTGGTTTTGACAATTGCTGAATTCCTGCCAAAAGTTTTGTTCCAGATTAATCCGAATACCTTGTTCAAACTGGGAGCAACCCCAATGGCCGTAATGTACTGGATCTTGTTTTTCCCCACGAAAGCTATTGTTGGGGTAAGCAGTAGTTTTCTGAAATTACTCGGGTTAGAACTTCCAAAGAACCAAAAGGTGTTTTCGCGTACTGATCTGCAGCATTTTGTTGCTGATATGAACGAACGGATGGAAGAAAGCGCTGACCTGGGAAATGAAATGCAGATTCTTCAGAATGCACTTGATTTTTCACATATCAAAGCGCGCGATTGTATGATCCCGCGAACAGAAATAGTTTCCATTGATGTAAACGCAAGTATTCAGGAGCTGCATAAGCTGTTTGTTGAATCGCATCTTTCGAAAGTATTGGTACACCGTGATACCGTAGATAATGTCATTGGCTATGTCCATTCTTTTGAATTGTTTAAAGAACCGGAAACGTTAACCCAGTTACTGAGACCCATATCTTTTATCCCTGAAGCAATGCCGGGGAAAGAAATGCTGGAAAAATTCACCAAGACCAGCCAGAGTATTGCGGTGGTAGTAGATGAATATGGCGGAACGGCCGGGATCGTAACCATTGAAGATGTTATTGAACAGATTTTCGGGGAAATTGAAGACGAACACGACAGTGAAGACTGGCTGGAAGAGCAGATTGATGATAAAACGTATCGTTTTTCCGCACGTGCAGATGTTGATTATCTCAATAAAACCTACGGACTCAAACTGCCGGAATCAGAATCGTATGAAACATTGGGTGGTTTGGTTACGCACCAGTTGGAAAGCATTCCGGATAAAGATGATTGTGTTCAGTTAAACCACATGGAGCTGTGCTGCGAAATAGTCTCCGACAGAAGAATTGAGGTGATTCGGGTTACGCTTAAGTAATAGAAGTGGCTTCAGCATCCGTATGAACATTTTTCACTGTTTTGTTCCCGCCAGGTAACCCGGCTCTTCCGCGTTGCAGGATCATTTCAGCATCCTGAATTCCTGCACCGGTTATCGGATTAATAACACGCCCTTTCACGGTAACGGTTCTTCCGAATTTGGTGCAGGATGTAATGAGGCATAGTATAATTAATAACGAAAATCTCATTTAATAGTCAATTGTTTCTGTATTGGTTACTGAGGGATTGACGAAGAATACCTTAGTGTAATTTGTGCTTACACCATTTTTAACTACCCGATAACTTGTATAAATATTCCCTTCCGGAATCTGCTGAGTAGCGGTGGTATAACCCCCACAACCAGTAATTACCCATTCGTAGGGTAAAAAGGAGTTTACTTGATTCGTTCTATTCAAGATAATACTATCGGTTGGTCCAAAACAATTTATATTATTGATTACTAATTGATAATTACCGTAACGGACGACGTAATAATCCGCCACTATTTTTTTACCCACTTTTGTTTGAATTGAAGGATAAATGGTTTCTCCGTCTTTCTGCCATCCAATGTGGTAATAGGTAGCCGGGTCAAGATTACAAGATGCAGTATAGGTCCTGAAGCCGCTTTTATTCAGTTCAAAATTTCCTTCAGCATCCGTGTGAACACTTTTCACTGTTTTGTTTCCGCCAGGTAGCCCCGCTGTTCCGCGTTGCAGGATCATTTCAGCATCCTGGATTCCTGCACCGGTTATCGGATTAATAACACGCCCTTTCACGGTAACGGTTCTTC
>CAMLIF010000009.1 GCA_946479985.1 uncultured Flavobacteriales bacterium | reverse complement strand
TTAATCGTGCTGTCTATTGGCGTATCTCTCCAATAGGAAACATAATTCCACTGATCACCTCCGGCAAACCAAATAGCCTCGGCCTGTGCAACTTTGGAAATGACGTATGGATCGTTATTGGCCATCGAATTATTAAACACAATTGTTTCTACTGAGTTAACAGTTATCCCCAATTCGGAATACATATAGTCGTTGTAGCCATCAGAACCGCTCGCTCTTAGAACTAAGACATCTCCTCCATTTGCCCGCTGTAAGAACCATTTCATTGCTTCATCGTGCTCAGTTGCACCGCCCATCAAACAAATTCCTCCAAGAGCGGAAGCCTGAATATCTTGCGTATTTCCTGTGAAATAAGAAGTGTAATCCTGGGTAAATCCGTTTAATAGAACAAACAGAAAGGCCTTAGTTATCAGTAGAGTTTTCATTTTACCAAAGTACGAAAAGTATACAGTTTTCAGGCAGGTAAAATTGTGTCTAAAAAATCAATAACCCCACCCGAATTAGTGGGGATTATTGATTTGATTTACGTCTACGCTCACGGAGTGATATATACTCTTTAACGGCATCAGCAGTTGTGTGCCAGGTATTGCCTTCTTTGTGAGCTGCAATTTTTCCTCTTCGGGCTAAAAGACTTACATATTCCAGACCGTAGGGAATATCCGGCTCACTGACAATAGATGATATAGGTTGATAATCATCTGAGTTATCATTTAACGCCGCGAGGTAAATATCTAATGAGCGTTCTATTGCCTGGAGAACAATAAGCATCAGTTTAGAGTAATCTCCGTTGTTTGCCTGGTTTAACGCCGAATAATATTTCTTACGATCATTCTTCAGAATGATTGCAGGCGGAAACCCTTCTTTCATTAGAAGTAAATTAAATGCCAAACGAACCGTTCTCCCGTTTCCATCAAAGAATGGATGTATCCAGACAAAGCGATGATGAAAAATAGTTGATTTAATAACCGCAGGTAATTTATTGTCATCCGAATTGTACCAGTTAATTAATTCATCAGTTAAATCAGGAACCTTAAGTGCGTTGGGCGGAACAAAATTTGCACCACCGATTCTTACACCTCCTACCCTGAACCTGCCGGCATATTCACGTTCAATATTGTTTAACACTAAACGATGAACATCCAATATATCTTTTGCTGTGAGCGTATTATTTTTGCGTGCCAGATCTTCAATAAAATAAATTGCTTCCTGGTGGTTCATGGTTTCAAAATGCTCACGAAGCGTTTTTCCACCAATAGTTATACCTTCTTCCAGTACAAGTTTTGTTTCCTGTAAAGTGAGTGAATTACCTTCAATTGCATTCGAATTATATGTCCATTCCATCATCAGGCTTTCTCTGATGCTTTTTAAAACAATAGAAGGAATGGGGCGGAAACTATCTAACTCCTGTTTTTTATTTAAAACACGGTTAAATTGAGTTTCAAACCCCTCAAATACGTATGGATATTCCTGCCATTTCACACCCAAATATAATATCGTTTTACGGAATAAAAAAGCTATCCGATACTTTATTTATATCTTTCCATATCTTGCAGACAAAAAAAGCCATAATCACACAAAGGTAATTATGACTTCTGCCGTTAAAAGTTCCTTTCGGAAACTTGAAATCGTTATTTGCTTTGAACAATAATTCTTTTCACAGCTATCTCTCCGCCTTTATTTATTTTAATGAAGTAAACACCACTCTCTTCGGCCAACAAGTTGATTTCTGTTTCAGTTGAAGAAGCGATCAATTGTTTTACCAATCTTCCATTCACGTCAGTAATTTCAATACTGGAGTTTGAAGTCCCGGTAACTGTGAATTGACCATTACTCGGATTTGGATATACCGAAATGGAACCTGCGAAAATGCTTTCTGAAATGCCAGCTGTACTCCACGCAGCACAAACCGATGTGTCTGAACACATTCCGTTAGATATAATAACAGCATAATTACCCGTTTGTGTTGGAGTATAAAGCTGATTTGTTGCTCCTGAAATAATCTGATTATTTGCACAATTGATCCATTGGTAAGTTACCCCTGTTTGATTCGCTTGAATACCAAAATTAATTAAGCTTACAGTTGGAGAAACCTGTAATAATGTTAAAACAACAGTATCTGTATCCATACAGCCATTCACATCTGTTCCTTCTACTATGTAGTTGCCTCCGTTAACAGGAATAAAAGAATCTCCATCCGTTACATTATTGTTCCAGGAATAAGTAATAGCTCCTGAACCATTCAATGTGTAAGGCACTTCTGAACAAATTGTTTCGTCAATACCGGCATCTACTGTAGGAAGTGTGTTAACCGTCACCTCTATAGTATCTGTTGCCGAACAACCATTTGCACCAAGACCGGTAACAACAGCCGTAAAGCCACTTGAAGGTGTAACCTGAACTCCGTCTACAATTCCGTTATCCCAGTTATAGGAATCGGCACCTTGTCCTTCAAACACAAGCGCATCACCAAAACAGATTGTTCTGTCACTACCGCCGGAAACCTGAGGTAAAGGCAATACATCAACGAACACTGTATCCTGAATAGTACATCCGACAGAATCAATTCCTGTAACAATATAGTTAGCCGAAGTATTTGGAACAAAGGCAATGCTATCAATAACTGAATTATCCCACATGTAGCTTTCTGTACCTGAACCGAATAATAAAACACTGTCCCCGGCACAAATCGCAAGATCTGATCCGGCAACAACACTTGGCAGCGAAGCTATAATCGATAAAGTATCATTCATTACCGGACATCCGGAAATATTCGACTGAACAGTGAATTCGGCAGTAGCACTAATCGTTGGTGAAATCGTATTTGCGGTTTCGCCACCTCCCCATGTATAAGTTGTTGGTAAATCGGCAATAGCATAATGTATATTTCCGTTCCAAACGCGAGGTTGGTAAACCGCTGCCGTATTTTGAGTAAACGGATATTCCAAACCACCACCTTCTTTAAAAGTTATGTTCGCATCACTGGAATATGTATTCCCTACTGCTGTTCCATTCGAATAATTCAAACTAACAGCCGAAGTATTTGAAGTTACGTAAAATGCGTAAGTCTGGCCGGCAGGAATAGTGATATTTACAGGTACCGCAACAGGTACAAAACCTCCGGTATAGATAACGGGAGCAGAACCGATCAATGTCCATGCCGAGGGAGTATTTGCAAAACCATCCCAGGTTCCGGCTTTGTAATAGATCTCAATGATTGTATTTCCCATTGGGGATGCATCAAAAGAAAGGATCGTAACACTATTGGTTGCTGTAATATCAAACATATTTCCACGATGATTATTACCGGCAGTATTTGAAGCTTGTAGCTGATTGTCCGGACCAATGGCAGTTGCAGTAAGAACCGGGGAATCACCTCCACAAACAATTGAATCCGTTGCACTGATGCTCACAGTACATTGAGCCTGAGACAAAAAGTTAAATCCCAGAATTAAAAAAGTAATAATAGATAAATTCTTCATAAACGTAATTTGTAGTGAACGCGGCAAATATATCCTTTCTTTTAAAAACTTAGTTTAATAGATGTCATCAGTAGGATGATTCAGGTCATAAACAGAAAAAATAAGTGCACCGCTGACACGCTGAAGCTGAGAGAACCGATCAACGTATGGATTAAAAAAAGAGACCGATGATAAACTTTATTTAAAAAGAAATCCTCCCTAAAATGAGGAGGATTTCTTTTTAAATCGTTTCACGTTGACACGTTGAAAAGAATCTGGTTACATATTGTTAATTGCCTGACCTAACGAATCTACTTTTTTAGTCAAATCACTTGCGAGCGATTGTACTTTCTTTTTGATTTTCTTTTTAGTTTCTTCCAATTGTTCGGGAGTTATTTTCATGCCAACTGCGGTACCAATTGCTACTCCTGCTACCAAAGCTCCGACAATTTTCTTTTTACTATCCGGAGCTTCTTTTACAGCATCAATTGTTTTTTTCGCATTGCCGAGTGTCTTTTTCACACCTTCCATAGCCTGTTTACCTTTTCCTGCTTTCGCTTTGTCAAAAGTTTTCTTGGCACTCCCTAATGTTTTTTTCACGTTGTCTACAGTTTTTTGAATCTTTGCTGTATCTACATTATCTGTTGTTTCTACTACGTCATCCAATGTTTTCTTTACATTGTCTAAAGTTTTCTTCACTTTGCCTGTCTTCGATTCCATAATCCGTATATTAAAAAGTTAGTATTCGTTTTTCCGGTTTTAAATAACTCCAGATTCTGATTCTGTTGCCAACCAGCTTGAGTGGAGAATTTACGAAAATTATCCCTAAGCTCTGTAGTTTTTATGCTTTTTAAACAACTAAAAATTGTTAACGCTTTTTCAATTTCATCAGTGTAATCAGAAGATTCTGATCAGCCCTGTTTATAAGATATTAAAAAAAAGAGGTCCTTCTTAATTTATTAGAAGGACGCTCTTTCCATTTTAATTATCAACCAACCAATATAAACTAACTTCGTATTACTAAAATGAACTGTTTCCGGGAACGGAATTTTTATTCATTTCCTCCGGTCATCTTGTCTTTTCGCTTTTCTGCCTTAGCAGCTCTTTTTTCTTTCAATGTACTCAGCGACACTTTTTTATCACTGGTTTCTTTTCCTTTTTTCTGTTTCGACATGAGTGCTTTGATATTATAAAATCTGAATTCCCTTTACCGTAAAATCAGAATTTGATTACTGTTTAAACACAAAGCACTAAAACATTTGTCCTGATTCTGTTATACAATCCTTGAATACTATTGCATAATTCACTGATTTTCAGATCAGAATAAAGAAGATGTTTCAGATCCGTCACCCGGATTCTCATTTGAACGGAAGTCAGATGGGTTCTGAGAATTCAACTGATTAAAAATACGATTGATTTCCTCCGGGTTCTTGCCTAATTTTCTTTCAAGATTTGAGAACAATTCATGCTCCTGACCTTGTTCAAACTGAAGATCCGCATCCGTCAACTGAGGATATTGTTCTTTCAGTTTTTCTTTTTGCTGATTCCAATTAGCACCTACTGTGAAATTGAAATTCGGGTTTTGACTGCTTTCCATAATCACTTGTTTTTAAGTATTAAAATCTCTAAAACAAAGTTCTTCTATTCCGAAACCGTATGCTTTACAATGAAAGAATGCAATATTGCAAATATCACAGGTTCTCCAAATTCTGAAATCTTTTCTCCTTCAATTTCTTATAAAATGACGGAGAATGTCCTGTAACTTTCTTGAATTGATTAGAAAGATGCGCAACACTGCTGTAGTGAAGCTTGTATGAAATTTCAGTCAAATTCAATTCATCATACAACAGTAACTCTTTGACACGTTCTATTTTGTGCATGATGATAAACTGCTGAATCGTTATCCCCTTTACTTCAGAGAATATGTTTGATAAATACGTATAATCATATTTCAATTTATCACTAATATAGTCAGAGTAGTTCACCCGCGGCACTTCATCAGAATAATGAATCATCTCAATAATGGCATTCTTGATCTTTTCAATGATGATACTTTTTTTATCATCCATAAGCTGAAGACCAGACAATCGAAGACGTAATTCCAGTTCCTGCCGCTGCTCAGCCGTAATATCTTCGAGAATTTCCAACACTCCGAGATCTACCAAAACAAAATGAAGCCCCATTGCTTTCAACTCATCTTTAACTAAAAGTTTGCAACGTAAACTTACCATATACTTCACGTACAAAATCATATTGAATCAAATTAATGAAATTCTAAATCGGGAGAGAATAGTTTCTAAACCTGGCACCCCTTGAATAAGTGAAGAAATGCCGATGTATCTGATCAAAGATGATCATAATTCTCCAACAATACAGCTTTTGTATTCAATACAACCAAATCATTCGCAATGTGAGGATTATGCAAATCCCATAAAAAGTTGTGTAATGCTCTCTCAGTGGGGAACAACGATATTTACATCACCGGATTTTTCCCGGTTTCAGAAAAGCAAACCATGATAGCAATTGATAAAAAAGGGATCCTGTTAAGCAAGACGAATTTGAGTTTTGAGAACGAAGCCGTTTGCAATCCATGTGTTTATCAGGACGGCAATACGATACATCTTTTCTACAGAGCTGTTAGCTACGGAAACTTTTCTAGCATAGGGTATTGCAGGCTAAATGAAAGACAGGAAATTGAACAGCGCAATACAGAACCTATTATTATTCCGGAGTATGTCTATGAAACGCATGGAGTTGAGGATCCGCGAATTGTTAAAATTGACGATCTCTTTTACCTCACATATACTGCTTATGACGGAGTGAATGCCCTTGGAGCACTCGCTACTTCAAAGGATATGGTGACTTTTGAAAAACATGACATTATCGTTCCACGCATATCATACAATCAATTTGAAGAGATCATCTATTCAAGAGAAGGTATGGATGATCGGTACTCGCCCTATTACAGGAACATTATTCCTCATACATCAATTTGCAGATCCAATTTCCTATGGGACAAAGATGTTATATTCTTTCCCCGGAGAATTAATGGTAAACTTTATTTAATGCATCGGATCAAGCCCGATATTCAGTTAGTTGTTTTTCAGGATTTGAGTGATCTAACAATAGAGTTCTGGGACAATTATCTGTATTATCTGGAAGAACACACCGTATTAAAACCAAAATTCAAACATGAAATCGTTCATATAGGCGGTGGTGCGCCGCCAATTGAAACTGAGGCAGGCTGGTTGATTATTTATCACGGCGTTCGGTATGAATTGGGAAAAGGAAACATTTATACCGCTTGTGCAGCTCTGCTTGATTTGAATAATCCTATGAAAGAAATTGCACGTTTACCTTATCCTTTGTTCGAACCGGATAACAGATGGGAAGAAGAAGGACAAGTTAACAATGTTTGTTTTCCGAGCGGAACCTCATTGTTTGAAGACACATTAACAATTTATTACGGTGCAGCAGATGAACAAATCGCTATGGCTTCTTTAAGTCTGTCAATGCTGTTATCCGAGCTCACATCAAATACCATAAAAACATGAAAAATACACGCCAGGCAGCAAACAGAAAGACATATCGTCTGCAAAAACAAAATCATAAAACTCCAGAAGTTCTTTTAATTACCTCATATCCTCCAAGAGAGTGTGGTATTGCAACCTATTCACAGGATTTACTCACAGCGTTGCAGGCTAAATTCAAAGAATCATTCTCATTGCGTGTTTGTGCACTTCAAACGAAACGAATGGATTATAATTATTCCGATGAAGTAAAAAACCAATTAGACCCGACTGATTCGCTCCAATGTTTTAATCTTTCGAACATGATCAATGATTCGGAAGACATCACAATGGTTCTGATCCAGCACGAATTTGGTCTGTTTCCGAATCATGAGCTTTTCCTGAAATTTTTGTTTTCATTAGACAAACCGGTTGCGATAGTATTCCATACGGTTATTCCTCTTCCGGATGAAACTATACGAGTTGCCGTACGAAACATGATCGCAGCAAGTGCTTCGGTTATTGTAATGACCAAACATGCGGAAGAAATACTTCTTGACGACTATGAAGCAGCTCCTCATAAAATAACGGTAATCCCGCATGGAACACATCTTGTGCAGCATGAAAACAAGGATTCTCTCAAAGAAAAATACGGCCTGGAAGGAAAAAAAGTGCTTTCAACCTTCGGACTACTGAGTTCCGGCAAAGGAATTGAGAATACATTGGAAGCTTTACCAAAAATCTGTGCGGAAAATCCGGATGTTGTATTTCTGGTTCTTGGAAAAACACATCCTGAAATTGTTGCCCGACAGGGTGAAGTCTATCGAAATTCATTAGCCGCGAGGGTGGCAGAGCTGGGAGTCGAAAAAAACGTTCTCTTTGTTAACAGATACCTACCACTCCCGGATTTGCTGGAATATCTTCAGCTGACTGATATTTATTTGTTCAGTTCACTCGACCCTCATCAGGCGGTAAGCGGAACTTTTGCTTATGCAATGAGCTGCGGTTGTCCTATTATATCTATGCCAATTCCGCAGGCAACGCTCACGCTCAATGAAGAAACGGGTATCATTGTCGACTTTAAGAATTCGGAGCGGCTGTCAGACGCAGTCAACAAATTATTGGGAGATTCAGACTTACGGGCAAAATTCAGAGCAAATACGCTTCAGCAGATTGTCCCAACATCCTGGGAAAACTCGGCTATCTTACATGCTAAATTATTCAAACAGATTTGTGCCGAATCAAACATTGCGGCAAACGGATGGTACATTCCCCAATCAATAAACCTATCTTATTCACTTCCGCCCGTCCATTTATCTCATGTAAAGAAAATGACTACCGAAGTGGGGATGATCCAGTTTTCACAAATGAACGAACCCGATATAACCTCAGGGTATACCCTTGACGATAATGCCAGAGCCCTCATTGCGCTGAGCATGTACTATGAACGGACGGGAGATCATAAAATACTGAGCGATATAAAGATCTATCTGAAGTTCATTCAGTTCTGTCAGCAGCCGGATGGCAGTTTTCTCAATTACGTAGATTCGGAACAGCAGTTTACCGAACAGAATAAAGAAATCAATCTTTCCGATTCAAATGGAAGAGCTATATGGGCATTAGGATATCTGCTTTCAATTGAACATCTTCTTCCGAAAGATTTCGGAGTAATGGCACAAAATATACTCGACCTCGCAAAACAAAACATTACCACCTGGGATTCACCCAGAGCAATTGCATTTGCGATTAAGGGCCTTTATTTCAGTAATATTAATGAACGGTCAATTCCAACTTCCAACCTGATTCAAATGCTGGCTGAACGGTTATCATCATTTTATCGTTCCGAAGCAGAAAACGGCTGGCTTTGGTTTGAACCGTATATGACTTACGCCAATGCCGTTTTGCCTGAAGCAATGCTTTGTGCCTGGCAGGACCAGGGTTATGAATCATATAAAAAAATAGCAAAGTCCAGTTTTGATTTCTTAGTCTCACTGCTTTTCAAAAATCACCAGATTAAAGTTATTTCTAATAAAAGCTGGCTGCATAAAGGCGGAGAATCCGAACCGTTCGGTGAACAGCCAATAGATATTGCGTATACGATTCTTGCCCTGCATAGATTTAACAGTGTGTTTGGTGAGCAGCAATACGCCGAGAAACTGAAAATTGCATTTGACTGGTTCCTGGGAAATAATCATTTGAATCAGATTATCTACAATCCCACTACTGGCGGTTGTTTCGATGGTCTGGAAGAAACCCAGGTGAACCTGAACCAAGGAGCAGAATCGACATTGAGTTACATCATTTCACGATTGGTTATAGACCAAAAAGAAGAAGTTCCGGAAAATGCGGGATTAATGCTCCGAAATTCGGAACTGCAATTCAGGATCTTATAACAACGCACAAAACGAAAGAAACCTCTGCCGGTAAAGCAGAGGTTTCTTTTTGATAATAATAAGCCTTACTCCAACAGTAAGGCTTTCTATTTAATGATCATATTCCTTTTTTCGAAGGATTCGCCCGTAAAGGGCAGCAACTAAAGAAATTAACAGCAGAATATGTACCAGTCCGTAGTCATGGCATCCTAAAAATGATATTCCCCAGAGAATCATCATTAATAGCGCAACGTAATAGAACCAGTTACCCATATTGTTCCATTTTGAGGTTCTCATTCATTGATCTTTGCTTCTCCCTGATAAGTTTCCATATTATATGCCAGGCATACAACATTTTCCTCTTCTAATGTTTGAGGTTGATTGATCAGCTCAATCGATGAATCTTTCATTTTTCCGTTAGAGGCCGTACACCCGGTTGCCAATGGGAAAATAAGCAGCACAAACACGAAGTATGTGAATGTCAAATTTTTCATAGCGCGTAATTTTGTTGTTGATAACAAAGATGGCCCAATGAACAGATATATGTGTTATAAGAACAACCCTCATAACTTACATATCTTACGCATTTTAAAGTAGTTGAAATAAAAAAAGGATCTGAACGATCCTTTTTTTTACATTTTTTAGCTGCTCGCTTTAATCATAACCGCTCTTAATAGTAGTAGAAACCATTTTGAATTGTTCTTTCGCGCTAAAATGATGTCTGGCATGCGCAGGAACAACGATTCCGTCTCCCAGCTTTAACTGAAATACTTTATTGTCAATTGTAAGCTCTGCTCCACCGTCAATTATCTGAATGTAAACATCAAACGGCAGGTGCTTCTCTTCTAACTCAACTCCTTCATCTAAAGATGAAACGGTGACATTTCCGGTTGACTTTTTGAGAATTGTTTTACTAAGTAATGAATCAGGAACATACTCAATGATTTGAACAATAATATGAGATCTTGATTTTTCTATTTCTTTATTGTCATCCTGTTTTTTCATGGTTATTTTCCCTCTCTTGATAGTTTAAGACATTTATTATTCTGCATATATAGGTACTAAAAACGGCAAATGGCCGGATAATTATTTTTAATCGTCCAGCCATTTGATTGAATATGTAATAAAGTCAAACTTAAAGTGACTGAATTGCATTGTTAATCTGAGTTTAGCTCAAGCTTCCTTTTTTCTTCAGATCAACAACTTTATCTTTCAGATCAGATCCTTTCTCCTGTATATCACCGATTAATGATTTCATTTTGCTTTTGACTTTTTTCGCTTTTTTCTTCCCTTTACTGGAAGCAAGATATATTCCCAGCGTTGTTCCTAATACAACACCTGCAGCAAGCGCCTTTATCGCTTTATTCGACTTCTTCGGAACCAGGTCCTTTATTGCTTTTGTATCCATGATTTGTTTTTTTAGAAATTAATATTTGCTCCTGTTCAAGAAGCGTTTATGAAGATCTCCGACTTCTTATCAGCTGTATCATAATCAACAAAACCGCTATTACTAATAAGATGTGTGTATTGCTGCCGGTTTGATAACCGAAATATCCGATCGCCCAAAGAGCAATTAATATCGCGATTACGGTATATATCACATTTCTCATCTGTTTTTTTATTGATTCTGTTTAACCTTAAATTTTAAATCCAATAGTCATTTGCACCCATTGATTTCTGTATCGTGGGGTACTTGATGAACCGTCCCCCTTGTTACTCTGTAAATCCCAACAAGCTCTTCCCGACACTACGAAATGAGACATATTAAAATCTACACCTGCTACGAAACCAAGTATGTTTCTGCGTATATTATCATTTTCGAATTCTTCTTCCTGCTCAGATGTATCGCCATTAAATGTATACCGGTTATTTTCCACTAACAGAAATGAAAATTGAGGACCTGCAAGTATCGTTACAAAAGGAGATGGTTTTAGCTGAACCTGTAATGGAACATCTAAAAAAGTTGTTGTTTTTGTATACGAATAAGTGTTCCCGAAGAGTGTTCCCGAAGCACGAAATCCTTTTTGCGAAATCAGTAACTCAGGTTGTACTCCAAGGAATTTTCCGATCGGAATTCCAACAAAAACACCACCTGCAAAACCAGCTTTAGGATCAGCTGTAAAATCTTGTCCTTCTTCATCCCAAACATTCGAATAGTTCAATCCTGCTCTCACACCACCGGTAAATGATTCTCTGGTGTCCAATTCCTGTGCTAACGCTGAAATCTGGATTCCAACTATTGTTACTATAGCAATTAAAAATTTGCTCATTATTATATTTAATTATTTGTGAAAGTATTTTCACAATGTAAAGTTCGTTTTACTGATCTCGTTTTTATTACACAGGGCAAACTATTAGTTACATGTATCGCACAAAAATGCAGCCCTCTCAAAAACTGCATTTATAATCCGGGGCTACTTTGTTTCATATTTCTTACTCAATTCCTGTATCGACTTAAAATAATCTTTCAAATCGCGAAGCCGAATATCAGGTGTATGATCTGTCTCATCATCCACGTGATTTTCGTCGAGATATTTCAATAACTCAGGGTGTTTCCGTTTCAAGTCTGCAATACTGTTGAGCACCTGCTGAATTTCTTTCTGGTAATTGACATGCTCCGTGCTCAATGCTCCATCGGGCTTGCTCTGATCACTGTTTTTCATAACCTCCATTCATTGATAAAAAAAGGAGTAATGCGATCATTACTCCTTTATTCTGTACATCTGGCCCACTAACGATTTTACTTGACTAAACACCGGTGAACCAAACTTCTTTAATACATAATAATGATCAGCTTAATCACCCAAATCCTTCAGAGTTTCGCCTAACTCCTTCATATCATGGTTGAGCTCATCCCTAAAATCGGTTAATTTATCCTGCGTAGTACCGTTGTAATTATTCAGCTTCGATCTCAACTCATTGTTTCTCTCCTCAACTTCTGCGATTCGAACTTCACGTTTTGCTTTCTCCTGACCAGTGGCTGTGAGATTTTTTTCTCTTAATTTGGCAATAAGTGCTTCATTCGATTCAATTTTCGACTGAACTTCTTCTTTGTATTCGGCCAAATCTTGCTTGTACTCCGCTTCTGCCTCTTCCAATTCCCGGTTCGCTTTGTCTACATCCTGCTTTGCATCATCCACTTTGTCGGCCGGACTAGTGCAACTACCAAGTGAAAGACTTACTGCAAAAAGTGCAAGGATTATTATTATTGAACGTTTCATGACTATTTTTAATTTAAAAGCGGAATTATTTCCTCTAAACAAAAATGACAAATCATTCACCTGAATGCGTTACACAACTTTTTGTAAACCTTACACAAATTACAGTTTACTGCCTTTGCGAGTTAATATTTGCTAATTGCAACGGAAAATTAAAGACTGGTTGGTCACATAAAATATAAACAGATTCGAAATCAAGCAATTAGCTTGGAACTTTTGTTTACAATTTCTTAACAATGATTTAATATTTGAAAATCGTGGGCGATGATGAAATGATCTAACTTTAGACCACAAACGCGAGTGCTATGATAAGTTCAGATGTTGTTAGAAATGAGATGGACACGAATGTTGATCTAAGTCATTTAAGCGGTGAGAGCCGGTTAAATCACAAAGTTGTACGCCTCGATTATGATTGGGAAGTAATCTACTGGTGTTTGGTTCTTCAATGTACCAAACATGAACTGGAAGACGCTGTTCGCAAAGTTGGAAATAACGCCTCCGATATCCGAAATCTGCTACAAGGGAATTAGTATCTACATGA
The DNA here is from genome assembly GCA_946479985.1 of uncultured Flavobacteriales bacterium. The sequence goes on along the minus strand of CAMLIF010000009.1, from coordinate 50,045 downwards.
TAACGAAACGAATTGTTTCAACGTTATCATTTTTCTGTAATTCGATAAGATATGTTCCTGCGCTTAATCCATTCAGTTGAATTGAATGGTCTGAGCTCAAATGAATTGCAGTATCAAACAATTTCCCTTCCGGCGTGAAAATGCGAATTTTCGCATCATCAATAGGTTTGTTGAAATAAATTGTCCCTTCTTGCGCTACAGGATTTGGGAAAAGAACCAACTGATTTTGCATTTCAGTTTCAAATACACTCAATTCCTCTTCCCGTAATCTCACCAATCCCTGCGAAAATGTCCCGATCCAAAGATCATCGCCATCCTTTGCTAAAGACAAAATGTAGTTCTCAGGCAATTCGGAGTTTTGGGCTGTAAAATAAGTCCATGTCTGGTCAAAATGGCGAATGATCAATCCGCATTGTTGAGTTCCTAAATAAAAGTTCTGGATCTCATCCAATTCCATAGTGGTTAAACTATTGGTAGGAAGCCCTGAATTATTGTGATTAAACGCCAGCCATGTTTGATTGCCTGTATCGGTAAAAAGTCCGCCTGCCGATCCAGCATACCAGGGTTTTCCCAAATTGTCGACTTTCACTTTAAGTGAAGAGTTATCCGGAACTCCCGCATTCAAAATTGTATAAATTCCGGTAAAATTTGTACCACTATCCATATAGATCAAACCACCATTGATCGTTCCAATGTATTTTTCATTGTTCTGACCAATTGCTATGGAAGCAATATTGTTTGTTAGTATCGGGGAATCGGCCATTTGCCATGTTGTCCAGCTCACATCATCGAAATAAACCAAACCCTCCACAGTGCCGATCCATTTATTGTTATAATGATCGACAGAAATGGTCCGAATGAAATTATCTACCAGATCAGAATTACCCGTATTGTACGTTGTCCATGTTGAGCCATCGAACCTCTGAACGCCACCAAGGGTTGTTCCTATCCAAAGGGCATTATTCGTATCCACAGCCAGTGCTCTCACGTAATCATCAGCTAAACCTGAATTTGATTCATTGAAGACTTGCCACGAGCCATCTGTTGAGCGGAGAGCCAGTCCATTATCAGTACCAATCCATAATCTGCCTAAACTGTCAACCTGGAGACAGCGGATGGTATTATCCGGAATTTGAGAATTAGCCGTATTAAAAATCTCCCAGGCATCGGCCTGAGAGATTACGTTATTTGTTTGGCATAAAAACCAAAATAAGATTATCGCTTTTAAACAGATTTTCATTTATTCTACAACAACACGTGAAGGATAATTTTTGCCTTCGAAATAAAGGTTGAATAAATAAACTCCTGCAGCCAATTGATCCTGATTGATGCTAATTTGGTTCATACCCTGCGTATGCTGTACTTTTTTTGAGAATACTTTGTTTCCGATAGAGCTTAGCAATTCAATTTCCAGTACACCATCATATTCCGTAGCAAATTCTACAGTGAAATTTCCGTTACTTGGATTAGGAACCAATTTGATTGAGCGCTGAAATAAAATATTTTCTCCGATTCCCGCACAAGATTCAACAACCGCATCTACTTCAACAGCCACACTTCCGCACGTACTATTTGTGGTCAACAATTCCCAATCATAAAAGTAGTAGAAATAAGATGCTCCGGCAGAAGCTCCGGTAATGGAAACCAAATCTTCGATCTCATAAGGATACGTTGCGCTATTGTTATTTCTATATAATCCGCCAGTTGTAATATTCTTACCAACCAGTCGCATATTCGAATCTACCATGATATCCCAGCCTAAATTCACACGGCTTTCACCAGCAGGAACAGCAACTGTCATTGTTTCCATTGTCATTCCCATGTCATCTTGACATTCAATGGTAATATTACCTGCGTTTTGAGAATAAACTTTTACTGAATTCAGTGTAAACGGCTCATGAGCAGTGAAAATCGCGTATTGTTCTGTATTGATGAATCCACCACCGCCGATTCCGTTCGTTAATGGTTCCAGGTGTAATGAATCTGAATAAGAATCTGTATTCACTGCCGTATATGTAGTCGTCGCAGTTAAAACAGGTGTTGTAAATGTATTTCCGGTACCAACTAAAACTCCCAGGTCATCATACCATGTAATTGTTCCGCTTGCTGTCCCGGTTAAGGTCATGCTTCCGCTAACGCAAACTGTATCTCCTTCTAAAACAGGAGGTGCTGTTACTACCTGATTCACAACGAAGGGCTCAGAGGTATAAACACCACAGTAATTTGTTACTTCACAAGTGTAACTTCCGGCTTGGGAAACAACGATAGATTGTGTTGTTTCACCGGTCGACCATAAGAAACTTTGTCCGCCTGAAGCTGTCAATGTAATATCAACCGACTCACACAAATTGTGTGAATTGTTTGAGGAAATAGTTGGCAGAAGAGCTGTTCCTGCAGGACTTTGCATCGTTAAAGTAACCGGTACAGCAGTGTAGTTATTATCATCATTCTCTTCAATAAAATTGTTATTCTTATCAACTTCAAGTACGATATAATAATCTCCGTTACAAGTGTTAGGTGGAATATTGATCCACATTCCGTCAAGGTGTTTTCCGTAAACATCTGTCCAGCCGGAAGAAATTCCCTGCTCAACAACGGAACAATTGTAGTTTCCACCACCTAAATTCCAATTCGGGAAATTAACATTGTATAATGTCGTTCCACCCATGTAAACCGTATTGTCATCACGACAGTGACCATCATAAGTACTACCGGATGAACCGCATTGACCATAATCCATTAAACAGAATCCGATTTTAGCTCCAGTACCAACAATTGGCCAGTTTAGCGGGTTCGGATCTCCGGTAGGAACACGTAATGTCATAACCGCCCAATCATCTACATGGTTATGTCCGTGCGCCGGGTGGTAAGTCATACTTCCAACGTACTGATCGACATAACTCATCGCGTTTCCGTTCTTTTTATAAATCCGCTGAATGATTAGTTGTTTCGGGTTGGGTGCGCCGTTGGGGCAAGTAAAGGCACCATTTGCCGAAGCTCCGAAAACAGTATCGTTTCCACAAAGGAATGTTCTTGTTCCGGCGGCAGTTTCTCCTCTTACGGTAAATGATCCGTGACCGATATTTGGTGTTGATCCTGTAACCCGGAGCCGGCCATCATCCGGACCTTGTCCTGAATAGTTTGTACCAGCGCCCACTTGCGGGTATTCTATATATCCACCATTGGAAATCCCTTTCCATGACGCGGTAATATCCGGAAGTAACAAACAGTTTGAAGAGCCATCTTCGCAAACACAGGAAGTGGCGTTGGTTGTGGTACATTGAGCATTCAGTGCATAACTTGCAACTGAAAACATACTGAAGAGTAGTAGTTTTTTCATAATTAGCAGCTTAGAGCATCCAATCTAGTTAAAATTGTTGTGTTTTGAAGCGGTTGTTCAATTGTTATCGTTTTAGAGGTTAAAAACAGTTTATTTTAACAAAAAAGCGGACAAGTTTCCCTATCCGCCATCAATGAATTTATAACTTCTTTTACATAAACGTAATAATAAAAGATACCACCAGAAGTGAAGCTAAATGATAGCTTGTATTGATGAAAAACAATTTCCATGATTTCATTTCCCAGGAAACGGTATTCAAATCTACAGGAACGTAAAATCCTAGCCAGGTAAACAAAGCCGACATTGTTGCCATTAGCCCCGGGGTCATGTCAGACGGAACGGTATGTCCCCATGTTTCAGGATTCCAAACCGCAATGTTGTGCGCCAAAACCCAGGCCATTAGAAAGTTTCCGATCACCATGATCACCATACTCTTTACGAATACAGAAGCTGGTGGTTTTTGGTCCATGCTGATTCCCATTTCCTTTGCCCATACTTTTCCAAAAAGCGGCATATACCACAGCGCTCCCAAGATGAAATTCGCAACAACCGCAATGCCGATTGCTAAAAAATTAATGTGAATGTCTGGTTTCATACTATTCAGTTTACAATTTTCAGGTCGGTTTACGGGAAAGAATTGTTTTGGTTACTCATCCAATTATACATTTAAAGAATTGTTAAACGAAACGGCAATTGCAGGATTGTCTGTATTATTACCATGGTAAATCTTTAGACAGATCTCAAACGATGAAATATTTCCTCCTTTTTGTTCCATTTTTTATTGGAAAAACTCTTCTCGCTCAAACGTCTCCTGAACTGAACTCTTCTGAGATCCTGCTCGGAATGAAAAAACTCAATACCGTTGGTTCAGTTCTGTATATTGCTGCTCACCCCGACGATGAAAACACGCGCTTATTAGGTTATCTCGCAAACGAAAAGAATTTCCGCACAGGGTATTTATCTTTGACGCGCGGCGATGGCGGGCAGAACCTCATTGGAAGTGAACAGGGAGAAGCTCTTGGATTAATCCGCACACAGGAATTGCTGGCAGCACGACGAACAGACGGAGCAGAACAATTTTTTACGCGGGCTAACGATTTCGGGTTCTCGAAAAACCCAGAGGAAACATTCAGCATTTGGAACAAAGACAGCATACTGGCTGATGTTGTTCTGGCAATCAGAAAATTCAAACCGGATGTGATTATTTGCCGTTTCCCGACAACAGGCGAAGGCGGACACGGACATCACACCGCCTCAGCTATTCTGGCAATGGAGGCTTTTGATCTGGCAGCAGATCCGACTAAGTTTCCTGAGCAGCTCAAACAAGTGGAAGTTTGGCAGGCAAAACGCATTTTCTGGAACACTTTCAATTTTGGCGGAACAAACACCACAGCTCCAGATCAGCTAACACTGGATGTGGGAACTTACAATCCCCTGCTTGGATTAAGTTACGGCGAAGTTGCCGCAAACAGTCGCTCTATGCATAAAAGTCAGGGATTTGGGTCAGCCAAACAACGCGGTGAGAACCTGGAATATTTCAAATTCCTGAAGGGTGAACCGGCGGTCAAAGATATTTTTGAAGGGGTTGAGGTTTCCTGGAAACGCGTTTCTTCCACAATTAATTTCGAAGAATTGATTTCAAAATGTATTGCTTCGTTCGACCCGCAGCATCCCGAAAAATCACTTCCTGCCCTGGAAGTAATTTACGGAAAACTAAAAGGTTTAGATGAATCCAATCCGAAAGAAGCTTACTGGCGAAATTTGAAACTGGCAGCTTGTGAAGATCTGATTATTCAATGTTCGGGTTTATGGATGGAAGCCTACACATCCGAATTCAGCGCTGTTCCCGGAAGCGAGCTCACTATTTTAACTCAAATTCTAGCGCGAAATCCGGGCAATGTAACCTTGAAGTCTATTTCTTTTCTCGGACAATCAGAGAAAAAAATGGATTTGAAACTGACGATCAACAAGCTTGAAACGATCGAACAAAAAGAAATGCTTTCAGCCTCAACTCCATACTCAACTCCGTATTGGCTGGTAGATCCGCATTCTGTCGGAATGTATTCTGTTAAAAACAACCTGCTGATTGGAAAACCTGAAAATGATGCCGCGAAAAGTATTGTTTATCATTTAAATATAGACGGAATTGATTTTCACATTGAGCGTGGTTTGGTTTTCAAATCTACAGATCCGGTAAAAGGTGAAGTTTATCGTCCGTTTGAAGTTCTTCCACCGGCAACGATCAATATTTCAGACCAGGTTTTTGTGTTTAGCAGTTTAACTCCCAAAGAAGTTTCATTCACGGTAAAAGCAAATATCCCCAACCTGAAAGGAACCGTGCAGGTAAATATTCCGTCAGGATGGAAAATCACTATTCAAAACCCGGAAGTGAATTTGGTTAAAAAGGGCGACGAGCAAATTGTGAAAGCAACTTTAACACCTGACAAAACCGGAAAAGACGGCCAGTTAACAGTCAGCCTTTCCATTGATGGTTTGTCATACGACAAGAGCATTACACGTATTGAATACGATCATATTCCATATCAATTTATGCTAAACACGGCGCAGGCAAAAATTGTATTCCTTGACCTGAAAAAGACCGGAACCAAAATCGGGTATATTCCCGGCGCCGGAGATAATGTTCCGGCTTGCCTAACTCAGATCGGATATGATGTAACCCTGCTAACTGACGAAATTCTGGCGAAAGAGGATTTGAGTGTTTATTCAAGTATTGTGACGGGAATCCGCACATACAACACCAACGACCGCATGCCGGTTTATTACGACAAATTAATGGCTTATGTAAATCAAGGCGGGAACCTGATTGTACAATACAACACCAATAACCGCATTGCACCGATGGAAACCAAAATCGGACCTTACCCGTTTACGATTTCACGAGATCGCGTAACAGACGATAATGCTGCAGTGGAATTCACGAATCCAAAACATCCGGTATTGATCACTCCGAATGTGATTACCCAAAAAGACTTCGAAGGCTGGATCCAGGAACGCGGAATTTACTTTGCAACAGAATATGACGCACATTACGAAACTGTTTTCTCGATGCACGACCCAGATGAACACCCGAGCGCAGGAAGTTTAATTATTTCAAAATACGGAAAAGGAAACTTCGTTTACACCGGATTGGTTTTTTTCCGCGAATTACCGGCCGGAATTCCCGGTGCTTATCGCTTGTTTGTAAACCTGCTTAGCCTTCCCGAAAATTAAGAATTAGCGGCAGCTAATGATAGAAATTAGCTCTATTTGAAAACTGATGAAAAACTGATGTACGAAGAAAAAGAACCGAAAAACTGGAATTGGGCCTACGCTGCTGTCATTGGAACATTGGTTGCACTCATGATATTTTTTTACTTTTTTACACAACATTTTTCATGAGTTTTATTGATTGGATTGTTCTGATTCTGACCCTGCTTGCAGTAATTGGTTACGGCCTGTATAAGAGTAAAAGCGAAAAAACATTAGACGGTTATTTCAAAGGCAATAATTCCATGAGCTGGCTACTGATATTGCTTTCTATCATGGGAACCCAGGCAAGTGCTATCACCTTTTTATCTGCTCCCGGACAAGCTTATACCGACGGGATGCGGTTTGTGCAGTACTATTTCGGTTTGCCTTTGGCAATGGTTGTTCTTTGCGTAACTTTCATTCCCATTTATCACAAACTAAAAGTATATACTGCTTACGAATATTTAGAACAGCGTTTCGACTTAAAAACCCGCTCACTGGCTTCCATCCTCTTTCTGGTTCAGCGCGCACTTTCTACCGGAATCAGCATTTACGCTCCATCCATTATTCTGGCTTCATTACTTGGCTGGAATATTTATTACACCAACCTGGTTATGGGCGGATTCCTGATTATTTATACGGTAACCGGGGGAACAAAAGCTGTTACTTACACGCAAATGCAGCAATTAATTGTGGTTTTTGTAGGAATGTTCCTGGCCGGCTATATGGTTGTTCACATGCTGCCAACCGGGGTGAGTTTCACCGATGCACTGCATGTTGCAGGAAAAATGGGAAAACTGAATGTGATTGAAACGAAAATTGATGTCACAGATTCGGTTTGGTGGAAAGACAAGTACAATATCTGGAGCGGAATTATCGGTGGGTTCTTCCTGGCACTTTCCTATTTCGGGACGGATCAATCGCAGGTTGGAAGATACCTCACTGCCAAAAACACCCGGGAAAGCAGAACCGGCTTACTAATGAACGGCCTGGTAAAAGTACCGATGCAGTTCCTGATCCTGCTGGTGGGAAGTTTGGTTTTTGTTTTCTACATGTTCTTCCAATCGCCCATTTTCTTTAACCAAAAGGAAGTCGACAAAGTCCTTACCACGGAATATCGCGGAGAATTCCTTTCCCTTCAGGCTAAGAACGATTCACTGAATACTATTCGTCAGGCGCAAACCACGCAAATGGCCAGTGCTTTAAACAAAGAAGATCAGGTAAAAATCAGATCATTACAAACAAAACTCCTTGAAACGGAGAAAAAAACCAAGGCTGTTCGTGAAGAAGCGATGGAAGTAATGAAAAAATCAGACTCAACGGCCGATACCAACGATACGAATTATATTTTCCTCTATTTCGTGGTGGAAAACCTTCCGAAAGGATTGATCGGTTTACTCATCGCGATGATCTTTCTGGCTGCGTGGGGAAGTATTGCCGCAGCATTGAATTCGCTTGCCTCAACAACCGTGATTGACTTGTACAAAAGGATGTGGGTGAAAAACCAAACCGAATTGCATTATTACAAAGCTTCTCGCTGGTTTACATTCGGTTGGGGGATTTTTGCCATAGCAACGGCTATGTTTGCGAGCAAATTAGGAAGTTTGATAGAGGCCGTAAACGTTTTAGGATCATTATTCTACGGAACTATTCTCGGGATCTTTTTGGTGGCATTTTATCTGAAACGAATCGGAGGTAAAGCGGTTTTCTGGGGAGCAATTATCACCGAGTTCATCGTGATTGGAATTTACGCTGCCGATATCATTTCATTTCTGTGGCTGAATGTTATTGGTTGTTTGCTGGTGCTGATTATTGCTGCGGTGATTCAGTTGTTTGTGAGGTCGAATCCTTCAGCGATAGAACAACAATAATTCCCTCCGATACGCAGATTCTGATTGCGATGCGGCCAGGATTGAGACACCAACCTTTCAACACGCTCAATGAGCGCCAGGTGCCTCTCGTGTTCTAAAACAAAAAAAAGTCCTTCCGAAACACGAAAGGACTTAATTCTTTTACATAAGGATAAATTCTATTTATTCTCACTCATTAACTTATTTGCTAAAGCAACATAATCTGCATTTTTAGCTTCAGTAGCCAATTTGATTGTTTTCTCAGCGCTTGCCATACCCGCTTTCTTATCTCCCAGTTTGTATTCAATTTTCGCTTTAAGCAATACCATATAAAAAGCTGTAGGATTTTCATCAATTGCTTTGTTCACCCATGTTAATGCTTGTGGCAAATCTTTCCCTTTTTCAAAGAAATAGGTTGCAGCTCTGAAATAATCAGGTTTATCAGACTTCATTGACTCTTCGATACTTTTCAATACTTTCTCATCGATATCCGTAGTCATTTGAATTGAAACCATTGTATTTTCCCACATCAATGTTAAAGCAGCTTCTGTTGGTTCAACATCCGCAACGTTAATAGTAAATGATTCGATTTTCATTGGAATAACCATTGGAGTTACCTTGAAACGAAGCACTTCATTTTCTGTTTTGTATTCAGCAACATTTCCGCCTAATGTCAAATCAGAGTATAACATTACTTCCCAGCTGTCTTTGTTCGGCACAGTGTAAAGTGCATACGTTCCGGGTTTAACATCCTTTCCTTCCAATGTAACATTATCAGTAAACGTGATTTTCGTTGCTGCGTTTGCGCCTGTTCTCCACACTTTTCCATAAGGAACCAAGTCACCAAAGACAACGCGGTCTTTTGCCGCCGGGCGGGAATATTCGATAGTTACATCACCCAATCCGAATTTTTGAGTAATTGTTTGTAAGGGGCTTGGTGCAGGCATGTTGATTTTCTGAGCCATTGTCTGGAATGAGAACATTCCTGCGGCTAATAATAAAATTGCTTTCATATTTTGCTTTTTATTGTTTTAAAAAATTGAATCTAAAAGTAGTCGTTATTTACCTGGGAGAATATTTATTAACGAATAATTAATCCCTTGTTTTATGTATAGGTTTGAATCGATTGCCACTAATTAACTCGGCTGAACCTTGTTTCGCGAATTTTTAGAATCTTAGGGAAACAAGGACTTATCTTCCTTAATTCCAAACAAAAATCCCGGCTCGTTTCCAAACCGGGATTGCTATTTATACAAAAATATCAAATACTATCAAGGGTGTTTCTGTGATAATGCCCTTGCTTGTAGAAAGAAGGCGAAAAGCCTGTGATCTTTTTGAACTGATTAGACAAATGAGCTACACTGCTGTAATTGAGTTTGTAGGAAATCTCAGTCAGATTCAATTCATCGTATAACAAAAGTTCTTTTACTTTTTCGATCTTGTTCATAATGATGAATTGCTGAATGGTTGTTCCTTTTACTTTCGTAAACAGATTGGAGAGATATGTGTAATCGTAATTGAGCTTTTTACTGATGTAATCAGAATAATTAACTTTTGGCGCTTCGTCTGAATTGTGGATCAAATCGATCACTACGCTTTTTACCTGTTCCGTTAATATACTGGTTCTGTCATCAATCAATTCTAGCCCAACCTTTTCCAGATTAGCGCCTAGTTTCTCACGGACTTCATCCGAAGGCTCTCCTTTAATTTCCACTACGGCCAAGTCAACCGAAGTGTAGCGTATTCCTAACCTATCCAGTTCTTGTTTAACCACGAGCTTACATCGCTCGCTAACCATGTGTTTTATAAACAGTTTCATAATCCTAATTTTTAACTAAGTAATCACTCTCTTACCTATTCAACCCTTTGTTGAAACGGCTTATTAAATGTTAGGTACTTCTTGTTTAGAAATATGGATACAGTAAAATATTGGTTTGAATTATATTGTTAATATACTGTTAAAAACTATCCTAACCAAACACTCCGTTCAAATTTAATGTGCTTTTACAATTAATTAACGGCCTCAATAAACAGTCTTAACAGTAACAACTGCTTCATCCCCAAGTCTATGAATGACCGCCCGACACTTGCATGACCAAGCGGTCTCATTATAGTGTTTTTCATTGCTTTCGGGTAAGGTAGTTCCAAGTCTTACCCGCTGAATTTATTCGACAAATTCTGTGATTAGTCACGCTTTTTCAATCGGCTTTATTACCGGGTAACAATTGTATGATAATAGCAACCACCGCAATAATTAATATTAAGTGAAAAAGACCGCCTGTGTGATATCCAAAATATCCGATGAGCCAACCAAGGAGCACCAGGACAATGATAGTATTTAATACTGTTCTCATAACTATTGTTTTTTCGTTATTAATAGATCAGTTAACGTTTTGAACTGATCTTTTTCGTTGTGCAGGATCCCGCCTAATCGACGTACAGGCAGGAGGCCCTACGTTTAGGTTAATCCATATTATTTTTTCCAATATCCTTGAAAGCATCGCCCAATTCTTCCATATCATGATTGAATTCTCTTTTGAATTCTTTCCAGTTCTCTTTGGTTTTACTTTTGGATTGTTCCAGTTTTACTTCTAATTCTGTATTTCGTCGCTCGAGTTCTTCAATTTTTGCATTTCTCTCAGCAATAACATTGTTCTTAGCCTGGATCTTCTCTTCTCTGAGTTCAGCAATTCGCTGTTTGTTGTTTTCGAGATCCGTTCTCATAGCTTCACGATAGCTTTCTACTTCTCTGTCATACTCTTCCCGAGCTTCGCGCAGCTCTTCTTTCTGCTGCTCAACTTCCGCCGCTGCGTCGTCAACTTTTTCTGATTTCGAATCACTACAACTAGCAAAAACGACTATCAGAAGCGACATCGACAAGCAGGATAAAACATCTTTTTTCATAATTCAAAAATTAAAAGGTTAACATCTTTCGAACAAATATGCGTGCCTAGCAATTCAAAAGTTTTACACGTTTTTTCGAAATTCTTACAAAATTTACAGAATCAGAAACTACTTGCGATATCAAAAAAAAGAAGCGCAACCCTTTCGGATTGCGCCTTTTTGGATGGAATTTAACAGGTACGATCACCTAAATGATTTATAACTGTTTTTAGTGACTGATTAAGAACCGAAATGAAGTCTTGATATTCTGATTAAATAAATTAATCGCTTTCTCTTGGTTTTTATTCAGTTTGGTTATCCCATCGTATATCTTTTACCTAAACCCTTTGTTCTACAAAGATTGCCCTTATTTCAATGAGATTTCTTACACAAATGCCGGGAATTATTGTATAAACCCCATTTCTGTAAAGGATTTCACAGAACTGGGCGTGCACGCTACTTTCAAGGGAGTTAGCGCAGGATTGCACCTCGAAGCATCAGAACTGGAATCCTCCGCTGCAAATCGCCTTGTCTATAATAAGCGTAATTGCTACGAATTCGCTGCCCGCCATGACGGGAGCATTCTAATGTGTTTAGTGATAATTTCAATTCGGTATTCGTGGCAATATAAATCTTAGCTTGGTTTTGCAACGTAAGTCTCTCTACAAAATCAATCCCTTTATCTAAACCTTATCTGTGTTTTTTGCAACTATTACCAATAATAACGTAATTGATTCGTAGCATTCCTTTGTACGTTTACCCTGTGGGTTGGAAAAGTATTTCGGTTGGAATACTTTGGTGTGAGAGATTGCTCTCCGGAGAGCTTTATTAAAGATTGAATCATGAAAATGGAAATTCCAGGATATCAGTCGGCACATTCGGTGTCTGGCTTTACATTGTCATACGACGATTTTGGCACCGGCGATGTTCCGGTCATTTTCCTGCACGGATTTCCGTTCAACAGAACTATGTGGAAATCGCAAATCGAATTCCTAAAGCCCTCACAGCGCGTAATTGCAATAGATCTTCGGGGATTTGGCGAATCTAAAGATGAAGAAACTCCTTTAAGCATTTCGTTATTTACCAATGATCTGATCCAATTGATGGATTCCCTCAAAATTGATAAAGCCATTCTTTGCGGTTTATCTATGGGCGGTTACATTGCGCTTGATGCTCAGCAAAAATTTCCTGATCGTTTTGAAGCTTTGATATTGTGTGATACGCAATGTATTGCAGATACGCCGGAAGCAAAGACAAAACGGCTGGATACTATCAACGAGATCAAGGCGAAAGGTCCTGAGGAGTTTAATGAGAAGTTTATCAAAAGTGTTTTTAACGAAGATTCACTCTATACAAAACAGGAGCTTGTTAAAGAATTGCGTACTGTAGTTTTCGCAAATTCGGAACACATTATTACTGCCGGATTAATCGCACTGGCGAATAGATCGGATACTTGCTCCACCTTAAAAAATATCGAAATTCCAACATTGATTATTTGCGGAAGCGATGATGCCGTAACTCCACTCAAACAATCTGAAGCCATGCATGAGGAAATTCGCGGATCGATTCTGGCTGTGATTCATCGTGCAGGGCATGTTTCAAACCTGGAACAACCGGATGTTTTCAATCAGCATCTGCTCGATTTCCTGGCTTCGTTAAACGGAATTGGGATGGAAAATTTTAATGTTTAAACCAGGTATATGTAAAATCAAGTAGGGGCAGGTCGTGACCTGCCCCTACTTTTTGGTGTTGTGTTTATTTAATTCTTAATTATTCGGCTCATTCCGATACCATTCATGGTTTGAATCTGAATCATATAAATTCCCGACTGAACATTTGAAAGATCAAAAGAAGATCCGTTTTCAACAGTTCCTGCTGCCAGAACCAATTTGCCTTGTGCATCAAAAACATTTATTGTTCCTGTAATTGCTGCCGGCATGGAAATAATTACTTGTCCGTTTGTTGGGTTCGGTACAAATGTAATTCCTTCCAATGCTGCACTTTCATCTATTCCCAAAGTGGTTACATTGATACACGCAGAAGTATCTGAACATCCTGCCGCGTTGGTAACGACCACTTTATAACTTCCGTTTGCCGTTGCAACAAAAGTCATGGCATTTGCCCCTGAAACCGGTGTTCCGCCAGCACAATCGAACCATTGGTATGTTTGACCGGCAGGTCCTGCGGTAAGTACCGCCACGCCCGAAAGATTTGCCGTAGCAACCGGTAATGCATCTACCGTCACTAGTACTTCATCTGATGCCGTACAAGAACCATTATCTACTGTTACAGTATATGTAGTTGTTGAACCCGGAGTGAATGGCGTTGCCTGACTTACTCCGTTATTCCATGAGAACATTCCGGTTCCGGTTGCTGTTAAAGTAACTTCTTCACCCGCACAGATTTCCTGGTCAGAACCAGCGTCAGCAGTAGGAATATCATTGACTGTTACCATTACTTCATCTGTTGCCGTACAAAAACCATTATCTACAGTTACAGTATAAGTAGTTGTTGAAGCCGGAGTGAATGGTGTTGCCTGATTTACTCCGTTATCCCATGAGAACATTCCGGTTCCGGTTGCGGTTAAAGTCACTTCTTCACCATCGCAGATTTCCTGGTCAGATCCTGCATCGGCGGTTGGAATATCATGAATTGTTACTGTAACTTCATCTGTTGCAGTACATGTTCCGTTATCAACAGTTACAGTATATGTTGTTGTTGTGGTTGGCGTGAAAGGAGTTGCCTGATTCACGGCATTATCCCATGAGAATATTCCTGTTCCCGTTGCAGTAAGAGTAACTTCTTCACCATCGCAAACATCCTGATCTGCACCCGCATCTGCGGTTGGCACTGTATTTACTGTAATATCCGTGCTGAAACCACAATCTTCGATTGCGGAACTAGTTGCTGTATATGTTAATGTCCCTGAAGCCGGAACGAAAGGAGTTCCATTTATTACACCATTATTCCAGGTAATTGTCCCGCCATTCGAAGATGACGCAGAAAGCGTTACTGAATTTCCTTCACAAATTGAAGTTGCAGAAACTGTTGGATTAATTGACGAACAAAGTACCGTAATGATTACAATTCCATTTCCGGCCTGAGTTCCTGATACTGTTGACGCGTTGGTTGTTCCGGGATATGAAATGTAGCTCGATCCGCCACCGCCAGCAGAAACATAACCGCCGCCACCTCCGTACCAGCCGCCGCCGCCGGCACCTCCGGTACAGTATGTATCTAACGGACCACTGTTTCCACCTGCACCAAATGTTCCATTCGGTGCACTGCCACCGTTTCCGCTGTAAAAACCTCCTATTCCTCCGGCAGAAGCTGTAGCTCCTTTTCCATTTGTATTCGCAATCCAGGAAGCAGTTCCATCACCGGCAGTTGTACCGCCGCCAAGTCCGCCAGGTCCGTTCGACCAGCCCTGACCGCCGCCGCCGCCAGCTACTATTATTCGGTCTGTAAGTGCTGAAGTTAAACGAACATCTGAAGCGCCTCCGCCCGGCCAGCCATCGCTTCCGCCGCCACAAGGAAGTACAAGAACCGCTCCCCCGCCGTTAAATCCGCCGGCACCTAGTTGAACAGTCGGCATTCCACCGACATAAACCTGGAAAACAGTTCCGGGCACTACAGTAAAAGTTCCGGTTGAGGTTCCCCCGTTTCCGCCGAAACTTCCGCCTCCCTTAGCTCCTCCGGCCTCGATCTGAATGGAAGTAACTCCTGCAGGGACAGTATAGGTTTGGACTCCGCCTGTATAATTAAATGTTGTTGTTTGAGATAGTCCGCTGAACGCAATGCCTAAACAGACCAGTAGATGGTAGTATTTCTTTTTCATGCTGAAATTAGTAATAGTATGTTCGCGAAACTAGTCATTATCCTGAAATTTCACTAAATAATGTTATGAACGACAGGAGTTTGTGTATGAAAGGCAAAAATTGTGTTCATAGAAACGCCAGACTCGAAATCGGAGACCAACCATTCAGGAACTGGGGTTTATAACTTTCCTTCCATCAAAACAAAACCAGACTAATAGAGTGACGTGAAATATCAGAGAAGTTGTTTGATAGTACCGGCAATGAATAATGGTACATGATGCTTACTCTTCCAGCTATTGACAATCCCGCTCCTAAGGTAAAACGGAGATCAGTTGTTTGGAAATTGGTGTAGTTGACAAAACCTGCCTCCGTATTTATCAGCGCAAGACAATAACTAAACAGCGCTTTCTGACCGAAGTAGTTCCCCCGTTTTTCACTCCAGCTTCCAAGCAGTGAAACGGTAAATCCCGGAAAATGATTGTTATCGTAGTGAACTGTGCCTGTTTCTTCTATTTCTGTTCTGCTACTGTATTTTCTCGAATAACCTAATTCAAGAAAACTTCGCTCCTGATAAGTATAACCAATTCGTGGCGCGTTCAGAATTCGTTTGGTTGTATGTGGAACGAGGTAAATTCGTTGTTCGTGAACTCCTTTTCCACAGTATTGTTTGTACTCAGGTTCTCTATCATTATCCGAATTATACAGAAGCATTGTGAAAGGTTTACTCTCGAAAAGACTGTCTAAATAAATAGCATCTGTAGATTCTATGACAATTCCTCTGTCTTTTCCATACAAGTGTTCTTCCAGGTATTTCAATTTTCCCTGTTCGAACCGTTGGAGGAAATGGAGCGTATCATCGTAATAACCACGAATCTCACCATCAAGAATGAGGGTTGAATCGAAATATGTTTTTGACTTGGGTTCGTAAACAATGGTTGCTCCCTTCCATTTGTTTTTCTTAGCGAACCGGGTGGATTTCACTTTTCCCTTTAGATAATACTCATAGCCGCCATAAACAGCACTACTCTTTTCTGTCTTTACCAAGTTACTGTCGAGATGCGTTAACCAATAACCGGTTCTCCGTTCTTTGGAATCGAATCGATTAAGTGTATCTGGCAAAGATTGCGACCAGACAGATTGTGCCAAAAATAACAGAGATATGAGATAGGCGATTACTTTCATAAATTCAAAGTTAGCAAGAAACAGAAAATAAAGAGCCTCAACACAGATTGCCGAGACTCTTTCCTGCTAACCAAATATATTTTTAACTATAAAAATTGCCAAGAGCAATGCGAATAAAGCTTGCAACCAATGTATCTCCTGACGGAGGAATGGACGGGTTCTGACCACAAACGTCATCATAAGGAAATCCGTATGCTAATCCATTGCTATTGTACTGGTGAAACCAGGAAGCCCATTCGTTATAGGTTCCTCCGGCCGGATAAAAGGAACTCGCTAATCCGGAACATGTATTGTCGTCTAAACTGGTTAATACTACCGGTGGCTTAGCAGTGCTTACCATAACACCTCTGTTAAAGGCTGCAGCAAACATTTTTCCTACATTTTCCTGAGCGGTGCTGCCCGTTGCCAAAGACCCGGCACATTGCCAGATATCATTGGAAGTAACTGTGTTTTCTGAGCCCGTTAAGTAGAATGCCGGTTGTAGTGTCGGAGATGCTGCTATGGCTGCTACCAATGCTGCCAGTGTAGGGAAATTTCCCTCGTAAAATGCCAAACTACCTGCCGGGTAGCCAGCCGGAGCAGTTATTACGCCTCCGCTTACCGGAAACACAACGCCTGAATAATAACCTGTCGACGGATCTTTTGTCACCAAAGGAGTTGCCTGCCACGCTGCATAGGCAGTTGCAAGATCAGCGTCAAAATAGGTGTTCATGGATGTACCGCAACCACTTATTGTTACAGGTGATATAGCCCGCAGATAACTCAGATTTTCAGGATATGCAGCAGCTGCAGCATCCGGAATTGGAACCACTGCTCCGGAACCACCGAACGGAGCCGGGGCGTTTGCAATGTTATCGAGAATGGTTACAACTGAAGTATTTAACAATCCCTGTGACGGAAATGTTTGTTTTTGGATATTGGTTCCTGTCAAAATCAATGGGAAACCAAATTGGTTAACTTGTGTTGTATTTCCATTAAAGTTTCCTTCGCTATCGTATGAAAATTCAATCCAATCATATAAGCAAAGAGATCCTGTTACACCAGATCCGTTTCCATAAACAGGAGCAGTATAACCTGACTTTTGAACTGTAAATGGTAATTTCGGAACTCCAACGGAAAAATAGACCCTGCCACTAAAAGCTGCTGTTCCCGTTCCTAAACCCGGAATATTATTCGTGTTGATACTTCCAAGGTCCAGGATCAAATTGCTCCCAACGTCTACTTTCATACTGTAATCAGCCCATTCCAAAGGATAACCTGGTATGATAGCGTTTTGCGCAGCTGTGCTTAATGTTTCCATTCCCGGGAATGTTTGCGCAGGAATGTTATTATCGGATAGTTTCATAATGGTTGGTGTTCCATCTGAATTAATATAATAAAACTCATTCGTAACCAAACCTAAGATATAAATATACACAGGTGTGCCCAATGGCAAATCGGTTTGGGTTAAATCAATAATCAGTTGCGTTGGAATACTATTTCCGGATGAAGTATTCGCATTCTTTACAGTGTTCATAAGCGTGTTGTTTTTTTGTGAATAGTAATTATTTTTAATCAAGGTCATTTTCGCTCTTTCATTTCAGAATGATTAAGCTCTGCCCAAATTAAAATGTGTGTGGGCTCACACGCCAAAATTTGTCATGAACAAAGTATTTAGATGTCACGAAAGATCATTTATTCGGAATGAAAGGTCAAAGAAGAAAACTGCAAGACAGAGTGCAAAGATGAGAGGAGAAATCTAAAAACTCAGCCCTGAATTTGACAACAGACAGGCACGTCCGACAATCGCCCGAGGCCTTAAAGGAAATGTAATTTACTAAAAAAGAGGCAGTAAACTTTAAACTAACTTCTCCAATTTCTCCAACGCCTTTTCAATATTTGCTCCTTTTCCCAAAACTCCTTTCCAGAGGTCGCCTTTTTTCTCGAGACGTTCCAGGGTTGTGAAGATTGTGAAGTCTTTCGGGTTCAGGTCTTCGTTTACCTCATCCCATTCAAGCGGAGTTGAAACGGTTGCTCCCGGTTTCGGGCGAACACTGTATGCCGCCGCGATGGTCTGCCCTTTCCTGTTCTGCAAAAAATCAATGTAGATTTTGTCGGAACGCTTTGAAACCGAGCGCTCAATACTGGTTGTGTGCGGAAGCTGCTTTTGAACAGCTGTTGCCAGTAATTCCCCGAAGAGTTTGGTCTCGTCATAGGTATATTTTCCTTTCAGCGGAATGTAAACATGCAGTCCGGTAGCTCCGCTGGTTTTACAAAACGTATCTATACCAATTTCGGTGCATACTTCCCGGATTTTCCGGGCTGTTTTAACTACTTCTTTGAAACCTATATTTCCCGGATCAAGGTCCATAATCATATAATCCGGATTATCAGGGTTTTCTACTGTGCTGTGCCACGGATTGATCTCAATGCAGCCCAGATTTGCCATGTAAACCAGGGTAGCTTCGTTATCGCAGATCAGATAATCGAGATATTCATCGTTCGATTTCGAATACTCTTTTTCTGTTCGAACCCATTCCGGGATCTGATGTGTATCCATGTCTTTCTGGTAGAATCCGGGTTTGCTGATGCCGTTCGGGTGACGGTTCAACGATTCCGGCCGATTCTTCAGATACGGAAGTATGTACTTGCTGATTGTTCGGTAATAGTCTATGATTTCACCTTTGGTGATTTCGTTTGCAAGTGCTGAAGGAAAGTAAACTTTATTCCGATTGGTAATCTTCAGTGTTTTCCCATTGATAGTCAATTCCTGATCGTTTTCTTCACTTTTTGAAGAAGCACTGTTTATTTGCTTCTCTGTTGATACTTCCGGTTGTGTGTCGTTATTTTTCATGGCTTCGGATTCTTTTTTATCAGTTCGCAGCCCCTTAAAAACGGGAACGCGTAAATGTTTGTCTTCTGTCCAGTTTGCAAATTCCACATTGCAGACCAGTCTGGGTTTTATCCAGGTTGGTTTTCCTTTTTGACCGGTCATTTTGGGAACAGGCTCAAAAGGACATTTGGCTGTTTTTAGTTTTTCGAATTGTTTATGGAGCTCTTCCAATGTTGCATCGGTAAAACCTGAACCACAATTTCCTATGTAAACCAACTCTCCTTTGTCGTGAATTCCGAGAATCAATGATCCGAAGAATTTGCGACTGTTTTGCGGTTCGGTATATCCGCAGATAACTGCTTCCAGCGATTGCCGGGTTTTGAACTTTAACCAGGAATCTGCCCGCCTTCCCGGGAAATAGATGCTGTCGCTCTTTTTGGCAATTACACCTTCATATCCCAATTTCGTTAATCGTTTCATGAGATCTTTTCCTTTTTCATGAACAATTGGCGAAGGCTGAATATTTTCCAACTTCACTTTGGCGAAAACGGCTTCCAGTAATTCCCTGCGCTGAATAAAAGGAAGCTGTGTAATTTGATGTCCGTTCAGATATAACAAATCAAAAACATAGTACCGTAAAACACCCTTTTTGGTAGTCGTGAAGTTTTGAAGTAACTGAAAATTGCTGATTCCTTTTTTGTCTTCAATCACAATTTCTCCGTCGAGTATCAGATCATCTTCAAAATGTTCCAATTCGGGAATGAGCGCCCCGTATTGTTGGTTATATGAATGTCCGTTGCGGGAAACAATTTCCGCCTTTCCGCTGCTGATTTTCGTAATTGCGCGGTAACCGTCGTATTTCGGCTCATACATCCAGTCCGGATCATCATTCTGAACATTTGCAAGTGTTGCGAGCATCGGTTTTTTCAGTTTTTCCCAAACATTATCTATTTCTGTAGTCTTGCTCTTGAAGCTATCTGTTTCCTCATCGTCAGCTTCCGGTTCCTTTTTCCCCTTTGGCTCCTTAGCCGAACTTCCTTTTTTAGCGGAAGCAGCTTTCTTTTTAATGTATGGTTTTACAGGGTCTATAGAAGCGATCGAATAAGTTTTCTCGGCATATTCATCGGCTTTTTTGATGAGGAGCCAATTCTTATCAGTTCCGTCATTCATGCGGACCAGGGCAAATGCTCCTTTGAGATGTTTTCCTTTCAGCACAAATTTCAGATCGCCTTTATGGTATTGGAGCAGGATCACTTTTTCATCCGGTTTTGTCTTATCGGGTTCAAGCGGCACATAGGTCCCATTATCCCAGATATGTACTATTCCCGCACCATAATTTCCTTCGGGGATTTCTCCGTAGAATTTACCATAAGCAAGCGGGTGATCTTCCACATGAACAGCAAGACGTCTTTCCCCGGGAACCATTGACGGTCCTTTGGGAACAGCCCAGCTTTTCAAAACACCTTCCATTTCCAGGCGGAAATCATAATGCAAATGTGAAGCATGGTGCCGCTGCACGACGAACGTAAGTTTCTCCGACGATTTCTCTTTACCAGTCGAAGGCTCGGGTGTTTGCCCGAAGTTTCTTTTTTTTCGATAAAGCTGTAATGCCATAATCAGGAAGCTTTAGATTTACTATTCTGCAAACTCGCTTTGAGCTGTGCCATCAGATCTTTCGATTTGCTGTGTACCACTTTCAGCCTGGGAACTTTCGATTTCTTTCCTTTCGCTTTTGCTCTAATGATCTTTAGGAGTGAAGCCGCATATTCATCTTTGAACTTATCTATGCTAAATGGAGTCGTGTATTGTTTAATGAGCGCCATTGCCATTTTCAATTCGGCAGGTTTTACTTCTGAAGCGCCGGGTAGTTTCAGCTCGCTGGTTTCACGAATTTCCTGGGCAAAGCGAATCTTGCTTAATACCAATACATTTCCGCGCGGTTTCAAAACAGTTAACGTCTCGGCCGTACGCAAAACGAATTGTGCTATTCCCACTTTTTTCGATTTCGCCAATGCTGCGCGCATTAAGGCATAGGCCTTGACGCCCGATTTTTCAGGTTCTACGTAATAGGAATTTTCAAAAAAGATAGTGTCGATATCCTTTTCGTCCACAAAATGATCTACCTGTATGATCTTGCTGTTTTCCGGTGCAGCTGCTTCAAAATCTTCCTGGTCAAGCAAAACATATTGTTCCTTCAGTTTATAAGCTTTGGCAATATTTTCCCAGGAAACTTCTTTTCCCGTTTCTTCGTTGACCCGTTTAAATCGAATATGGCTCATATCGCGCGGATCCAGCATATCCAGATCCAGCGAACTTTGCTGCGTAGCACTGTATAATTTTACAGGAATATTAACCAGTCCAAAACTGATCGCACCTTTCCAGATTGCTTTCATACGCGGTATTTTTAGTTATGAATCATATTATGACAACTCTCAGTCCACAATTATTTTTCTATTCCATCTTCATAAGGAACAGGTTGTTCTTCCATTTGTTTCCTGGCCATTGCTGCAACCTGCTGATTACTCATCAATGAGCTCATCACTATTTGTGATTTCAACCCTGGTGCTACAGCATGCGGTTTTCCTTTCATAAGTGCATCGAAACCGATCTTTGCAACTACAGCCGGTTCTTCCATTTTTTCTGTGGCTTTAATGTTTTCTGCATTGGCACGAACGAAGAATTCAGTATCTGTTGCACCGGGAATCAACGCAGTCATTGTTACGTCGGAATCTTTTAGTTCGTTGATCAACGCATCAGTGAAGGAAAGAACAAAGGCTTTTGTTGCGGCATAAACAGCAAGCAGCGGAGTTGGCTGGTAAGAGGAGATAGACGCTAGCTGCAGAATTTTCCCTTCGTTCCGGTAAAGCATTTCCTGCATAAAAAGTTTTGTAAGATGTACCAGAGAAGCTATGTTCAGTTGAATGATGGATAATTCTTCTTCCAAATCTGTTTGACTGAACAAACCGTGTTCTCCTGCGCCGGCATCATTTACAAGTACATCAATTTTGATATTCAGGTCCGTAATTTCGTTATACAAGTGCTGCGCATTACCAACTACACTGAGATCATTTGAAATCGGAATAACAAAAGGAGAGCCACTTTGTCGGAGCATTTCTGCCGTTTCTTCCAATCTTTTTTCGTTGCGGGCCACAATCACCAATTTGTATCCTTCATTAGCAAATAAAATAGCGAGTTCTTTCCCTATTCCGCTGGTGGCGCCCGTGATTAGTGCTGTTTTAACTGTTTCCATACTGAATATTTTTAAAGTATCCGATTATCTGAGAAGACTTCCGGGAGGATAGATGTCGACATACAATGCTCCTTCTGAGTTAATACTTGCCCGGTGCATCCGATCGCAGTTAAACGAAAAAGCAATCTCCCCGTTTCTGTCGAGACTTACGATTCCAACGTCACCGGGGATAACTCTTTCCGCATTGTTGACAGTGAAATTACACGCTTCCTGGAGCGTCATTCCCCGCAATTCCATAAGCATTGCTACTTTGTGTGCAATTACGTTGGTTATAATCACTTCACCGTCGCCCGTGCATGACGAAGCGCAGTTAAGATCCGCATAACAACCGGCACCAATCATACAACTGTCGCCAACCCTGCCCGGTAAACAATTCGACAAACCACCTGTAGAAGTAGCAGCTGCAAGTCGTCCGGCTGAATCGAGTGCAACGCAGCCAACAGTTCCATGTCCGTAACTTCGTTCTTCTTCAAGGTCGTCTACCTGCCGCTGAACAATGAAGTAATCGTCGGGCATTAACTCCATTCCATATTCTTCGGCGAGGATCAAAGCACCATATCCGCCAATGTGGACATGCTTCGTATTCTCCATGATCTTTTTTGCAAGCGTTACCGGGTTTTTTACTTTCCTGACCATCGAAACAGACCCGGCAGTACGGAGTTTTCCATCCATAATCGCTGCGTCCATTTCAACTTCCCCATGAGCATTCAGGGCAGCACCTTTTCCCGCATTAAACAACGGATTATCTTCCAGTAAGCGGACCGTTTCTTCCACTGCGTCTACAGCTGAAACTCCATTACCAAGTAATTGATATCCGTATTGAACGGCGGCTTTCAAACCTTCTTTGTAAGCTTCATAGTTTTCTTCTATGAACTTACTGTTTTGGCCTGCGCCACCATGTATGGCAATTGCGAACTTACTCATCTTTCGTTTTTATAATCGTGTTATTACTCGTATAGCTTAATTTGCCCGTATGAATGTTGAACTCGCAGTTTCGAACGAGCAAATGCACCCGCAGATTATCTACATATATCGGGGCTCCCTTTTCAACATGGCTCATATTTGTCTGTTCGATACATTTTCCATCGATGATGATAACCATTCCTGATCCGAGACACTGCGCTTTACGTCCTTTTCGTATCAATAAGGCTGTGTCTTCCCCCAAACCAATCCCGATTTGTCCGGAATTGGTAATGACTGCATGTGCCAATCGGCCAAAGCGACCACGACGGATGAAATGTGTATCTATAATACAGTCTTCAATAAGCCCAAGTCCGGAACTGATCCGAAGGTCGTAATCAATCAGTGCTTCATGTTTCCCTCCTTTCTGTATCATCAATTTCGACATGGCCATTGCTCCTGCACTTGTTCCAGCAACCGTAAACTTGGCAGTAGTTTTATATCTTTTACTGATAGCTTCGGCAATGGGTGAGCCTCCTATAATAGTTGTGATCTTGAACTGATCACCGCCAGAGAACATCACCGTATCACACTTATTTATCCGCTCTATATAATCTTCGTTTTTTGCATCAGCAATACTTCGGATATCCATGAAGCCAACATTCGTGTAACCAACTTTGCTGAACGCCTTTTCGTAAATAGCTCTCATTTCATCGGGATAGCTGCTGGCTGTAGTAATGACTTCAATGCGTGAACTCATCGATTTGGAAGAGACCAGTTTTTTTAATATTTCCAAATGAACAAACTGCGTATTATGTGCAGCGATCGGAACCTGGTTTTCACCTTTATCCTCAGCGCCGCCAATCATTAGAAGTCTGCCTTTTGGTAACATAACAATATAATTTAATCACTAAGACACCTTAGAAATAGAATAAAACTGTTTTTCCTGGAATTTCCTTACCAGCTCTATTGAATGTTTCACATGATCTGCGCACACAAATATGAATGCACCCTGCGGAGCATTTGTTACCGCAGATTCAATTGCCGAGCCTTCATCTGAAATCACTTCCACCTGTTTATTCTGATTCACTGATGAAATACCTTCCTTGAGTAACCGGGTTAATTCTTCATTCGGTCTTCCCCGGTTATCCTTATCATGGCGAATAATGATCTCGTCAAATATCTCTGCGGAATACCTGCCCAGGTTACGAATATCATCATCCCGACGATCGCCGGTTGCGCCAATAATACAGATCTTGGCGGGTGACTCTACTTTAGCCATGTATTTCTGAATTGCATCGAACCCGGAAGCATTGTGCGCATAATCAAGCATCAAACTGCAATGAGCGAATTCGAACAGGTTCATTCTTCCCGGTGTCATTTCAGGTGAAGGAATAAAAGAACTCAAAGCACACCGGATAGATTCTATTGAAAAACCGGAAGCTACACCCGCGGCAATGGCAGGTAATACATTTGCAACCATAAATTCAGCCTTTCCGCCATGAGTAATCGGAACGCGGTTAATTGCCAATATTCGGATTGTTTCCTCTCCGTTTCTCAACACAAAAAATCCTTCTTCCAAAAACGCAGCGGTTCCACCCTTCCGGCAATGTTCCGTAACTCTTTCGTTGTTTTCTGCTGTACTGAATAAAATGACTTTGCCGGAAGCCACATCTTTCATTTTATAAACCAGGTCGTCATCAGCATTCAGAATGGCATATCCATTTGAGGAAGTACTTCTCGGCACCACCTCTTTTACCTGAGCGTAATCTTCCATCGTATGGATATCATCGATTCCCAGGTGATCTTCTGTCACATTCGTCACAATACTGATATCACATTCATCGAAGGCAAGTCCTGAGCGAAGAATTCCACCTCTGGCGCATTCGAGCACCGCAAAATCTACCAGCGAGTCGGCGAGAATTGTACAGGCGCTTTGCGGACCACTGCAATCGCCTTCCTGGATAATCTGATCGTTTATATAAACCCCTTCAGTTGTTGTGAACCCAACGTTTTTACCCGCTTTTCTTGCCATGTGCGCAATTAACCGGGCAGTGGTAGTTTTTCCGTTTGTACCCGTTACTGCAACAATTGGAATTCTTCCGTTCGAATGATCGGGGAACAACATATCGATAACCGGTTCAGCCACATTTCGGGGTGTTCCGTGAGAAGGATGTGTGTGCATACGGAAACCTGGACCGGCATTCACTTCAATGATCGCGCCGTTTCCTTTTTGGATTGGTTCTGAAACATCTTTGGCCATGACATCAATTCCGCAAACGTCGAGCTGAAACAAGCGGGCAATACGTTCTGCCAAGAAAACGTTGTACGGATGAACACTGTCAGTTAAATCGGTTGCAGTTCCGCCGGTTGAAAGATTGGCTGTTTTCTTCAGTATTAATTCTTTTCCGAGCGGCAAAATATCATTCAGATTCCAGCCTCCTTCTTTTAAAAGGTTTTTAGTATGAGAATCGATCTTAATGGTTGTCAGGATTTTCTCATGACCTTCTCCCCTGTCGGGATGATTGTTTGTGATCTCAATCAACTCACGGATAGAAGATCTCCCGTTCCCTACAACCGAAGCCGGTGTACGTTTTGCCACGGCAACCAGTTTATAATTGATCACCAGAAAACGGTGATCAGCTCCCTCCACATATTGTTCAATGATAATTCGATCAGATACTTTCCATGCCTGGTTAGCTGCTTTCAGCGCAATCTTTCTGTTTGAGATATTTGCCGTAATTCCACGTCCATGATTTCCGTCAATAGGTTTTATCACCCACGGAGCAGGAATTTTGTCCAATGCTTCTTCGAGTTCTGCTTTATTGTAAACCACAGTTCCTTCGGGAACCGAGATTGCAGCTTTCTTCAATACATTTTTGGTAAACCATTTACATGCAACCGATTCTACGGCCAGATTATTTGTAGTTCCCAATACCGTTGCGCGGAACAACTGCTGGTTTTTCCCGTAACCGAGCATGTAAAGCGAGTCGTCATCAAGGCGGGTTACCGGGATGTTTCTTTTCACCGCTTCATCTAAAATAGTCTGTGTACTTGGCCCGGCGGTTTCAGCTTCCCAAATATCTTTCAGTGTATCAATCACGTTTTTCAGATCGAATTTTTTCTTCTCGGCCATTGCTTCTACAAAAGCTACTGCCGATTTTGCAGCGTAGATTCCTGCATTTTCTGACAGATAGGAGAATACTACTTTATAAACACCATATTCTCCGGAAGATCTTGTTCTTCCATAACCACAATCCATTCCTGCAAGAGTCTGCATTTCGAGCGCAACATGCTCAATAACGTGCCCCAACCATGTTCCTTCCTGCATTCTTTGACATAAACCACCTTCTTTTCCTTCCGAGCATCTGTGTTCATACAGCGACGGCATTGCCCGCATAATTCGTTCATAAAATTTAGAAATCTTACTGGTAGGAAGCTCTTCATACTTGCCTAAATCCAATTTCATTACAATTAGTTTCTTCCTGTAATTCGACCAGTAATTAGGTCCGCGCATTACTTGTATCTTCTTAATTTCCATGATATATTATTTTAACCGGCATTTGCAGCTGTGCAATTGACTGTAGAAGCTCAAGAATTTGTGGCTTACAGAGAATCTTACAATTAGTAGCGGCATTGTTACAAATCCTGCAAATACGGTTAACCAAATGTAAGACGGTGTAAAAGGTTGATACTTACAAATTTCTAGTCCCGACTTGCATAAATCTTACAATTGTGAAAAATTAAGATTTTGTTCACTTCAGATATCCCCTTTGTTCTTAAGAATCAAATACCTGCTTCATCCACAAGCCAAAAACCTGTTTTTTAACACATTACAAAACGACTTATCCAAATATGAAATCGTAGCAAAATGTGAATACTGTAAATTTTGAAGTAGAAAGTATAACATGACTTCTTTGAAACCTCTGCAAATTTACCTCATAACGAAGGGATGCTATAAGCTGCCCCGGGAGTTAGTATATGGTTCAATTACAAAAAATAATGGTCATGAAAAATCTAGGAAAAAACACAAAATGGTTATCGTACGCAGCATTTGCAGGTATGAGTATGTTATTTATCGCTTCATGTGACAACGGAAATCCGGATGACACAAAAGAAATGGCAGAAGATGAAAACGAAGCTCGTTTCGATGAACGAAAATCGGAGAAAGATGCCGAGTTTTTGGTTGATGCAGCTGAAATTAATCTGGAAGAAATCAAATTGGGTGAGCTGGCACAACAGAAAGGAACAACAAACGATGTGAAGGAACTCGGTAAGATGATGGTTGAATCTCACACAAATGCTCTGAAAGATTTGAGAAATCTTGCGGCGAATAAATCAGTTGCTTTGCCTGGTTCATTAACAGAAGATGGTCAGGAAGCTTACGACAAATTAAATGAGAAATCCGGAGCAGATTTTAATAAGGAGTACTGCGACATGATGGTTAAAGGTCATAAAAAAGCTATTGACCGGTTCGAGTGGGCATCTTCCAAAGCAACAGATTCGGAGATTCGTAATTGGGCATCGGCTATGCTTCCAACATTGAATGAGCATTTGGAACATTCGAATGAATGCCTGGAGAAAAGTAAAGCAATGAAGTAGACTTTGCAGCCACTTCATTGTTTTACAGAAGTAGACCTTCGGGAATCAAAACAATAATTCATAATTAAAAATAAACAACATGGAAACAAGCAACATGGACAGAGACAATATCGGAGGAAACAATAGCAATGATGTTATTGACAGTTTAAATAATTTGATTCAGATCAATAACGACCGGATCCAGGGATATCTTACTGCTTCTAAAGAAACAGATGAATCTGATCTGAAAGGCGTATTCTCAGACCTGATGCAGACAAGCCAGGAATGCCGCCGTGAATTAACACAGGAAGTTGTGAGATTAGGCGGAACTCCAATTGAAGGAACCACTGCTTCCGGTAAGCTCTATCGCGCATGGATGGACATAAAAGCTGCTATAACGAGTAAAGATCGAAAAGCCATTCTGAATTCATGCGAATTCGGTGAAGACATAGCCGTAAAAACATACGAGGTAGAATTGGACGCAGAAAACCTGAAAGATTCGGAATTGAAACAGCTGGTAAGAGAACAGCATTCAAAAATTAAATCCGGTCATGATAAAATCAAACAACTTCGTGATTCTGCTGGTAATATGGGACGTACCCTTTAAAATCCGGAATTGACTTGAGAATAAGACAAATGTTTATCCATAACCGGATAGGCATTTGTCTTTTTTGTTTATTCTTTTCAGTATTCCGTAACCCTGAAAAAAGTAATTATGCGAAAGAAAGCAAATAACCTGATCCAACGCATGAAGAATGAAGGCTTAACGCTTGCTTTGGCAGAAAGTATTACCTGCGGTCTGGCTGCAACGAAACTTTCTTCATGTGTTGGTGTTTCTGAAGTTTTAACTGCATCTGTGGTTTGCTATACTCCCAATGCGAAAATGCAGCTCCTGGATGTAAAAAAGTCAACTATTGAGCACTTTACCTGTGAATCGCCGGAAGTGACACAACAAATGGCATTACATTTATCGAAACTGGTAAAAGCTGATATTTACGCCGCAATTACCGGCCTTGCTTCTTCAGACGGAAGTGAAACAAAAGACAAACCTGTAGGCACCGTGTTTTATGCTATTCGTTTTAAAGGTAAAACCTACGATTTCCGGAAAGTATTCCGGGGTTCACCGCTTGAAATAAAGACCAAAGCTGCAGTTAAGCTCTACGATTTGGTTCTGGAGGTTGCCGGGTAAAAATGATTCAGACAATAACAGGTAAAATCATTCACCTGTTTCAATGTGCGGGGCATTCACTTTCTTTGATTGCGAAGAACCTGCCTGTCTAAAGTAAATGGACAGGAAAACGATCGCAAAAACAGACAGGAACTCACTTTGCCAGTTCTGAAAAGATTCAAACCAAAACTTCGAATGCCCCAGATATCTGAAACAGGTAGTAAGCGGTTTGTTTTCGAGTGCCTGTTGTTCGTTATAATCGATGTAACTGCCAATCCAGTGAAGTACAAATGAAAGAATGAAAAGCAGGATCAGCGAAATAGAAAGTGAATGCTTGTAAACATGAAGTGCAAAACCACCTTTTCTGACAGCCCACGGTGAATCTTTCAGGGGTTTGCATTCGTCGGTTTTATCCCGCGACGGGTCTTCCATTGGACGCGATTCTGACGAACCTTCCTGTTTCAGGAAAATGGTCAGGATTACAAGTAAAGCCATTTGAAAAAACTCACTCTCCCAGTTCTCGAAAGTTGCCTGCAAAAAATGTCCGCTTGCCAGATAGCTTGTGATACTGATTGCCGGCTGATCATAATTTGCCAGGAAATCATTGTGATCCATCCAGCCGGTATAAATTTGTCCGGTAAGGGAAATTATCATCAATAACAGGAAAACAAGGGAAAGTGCATTCCGTTTCAGAAAACCGTTCGTCTTCATAAGCCCCTATATTAGATATTAAAAATGCTAAAGGGGGCTTGCGCCCCCGATAACCTTCACCCGTTCATCACAGGTTCACCCACGTATATTCTTTATTCCTCGCTCGCAGCATCCAGGTTAATAGATGATTCTGCGATTTCAGTTAAAGCCTGATCGGCTTCTTTTTCTTCGTTCAGTGTTTCTTCCAATAACTGTGCAGCTTCAGATTCACCCAGCGTATTTGCGAAGGAAACTAATGTTCCATAGCTGGCAATTTCATAATGCTCTACTTTTTGAGCAGCCGAAATAATTCCGGCATCCCGCACCACTCCTTCTTCTGTTTCTTCCATGATTCCCTGAGCTTCTTTAATGAGCCCTTCCATGGCATCGCATTTCTTTGCTGCTGCTTTTTCTCCGATACTTTGAAAAACCTGTTCCAGGCGATCAACATGTGTTTCTGTAACCGCCAAATGTTCTTCGATTGCCGTAACTAATTCACTGCTTGTAGCTTTCTCTGCCATTTTTGGCAATGCTTTCACAAGTGCTTTTTCAGCCCAATAGATGTCCTTTAATTCGTCAAGAAATAAATCTCTTAACCCGGATTCTGCTGATCCCCCCTGATTTGATGTTTTTGCTGCCATATCTCCAAATTTTTCTTGTAACGAAGATAAGCAGGCGTAAAGGTTGGTATTTTACAAAATCTTTGCAGGTGTTTACACAATTCTTAGAATTTTAAAATTTTAAGAATTTAGCTTTTTCAATTCTAATGCATTCATGTATCCGGCTTCATAATAGGTGTTGTTAAAGTAGATGAAACTGTGCACTGAATTCTCCGGAATAGCCCGATAGAATTTTTCAAGATCGACCGTTTTGTATGACGATTTAAACAAAACCGGATTGCCGTGAAGCCGCAGGTAAAAGCATGGAGTTGTATGTATAAAGAACGTTTCCATTCCCGGGAAATCAACATTACAAAATGTAATGCCGGCAGCTGCTAGTTTTTGCTGCACGCTTTCGTTCCACCACGAAATATGACGAAACTCCACAACGTTTTCCGGGCTATGCGGAACATTTTCAAGTACCAGCGCAAGATTTTCATCCGAATAGTGAAAAGACGGGGGAAGCTGGAACAGGAAATACGAAAGCTTTTCTTTTAATTCACTTCTAATGAGCAACTGGAATTCTTCGATCAGCGATTTAGTTTGCTTTAATCTGAGAATATGGGTAATCTGTTTACTCATTTTAACTGAAAACCGGAATTCGGGCGGAGTGGCCTCATAATACTTACGGAGACTTGCCGGAGTTGGTGTTTTGTAAAACGTTCCGTTCAATTCTACGGTATCGAAAACAGAACTGTAAAACTTGAGCCATTCCTTTGGCTGCATACCTTCCGGGTAGAACTTTTTTTTCCACGCAGGATAATAATATCCGGAGCATCCTATATATTGGGTTCGTGCCATTTCAGTTAACAATTTACAACATTAAACTTTTTAATACCATACATACATGAATGACTTAACTTTCGTTAAATCAGCCCGACAAAACGCTTATAGATTTATTCACTAAACACAACAGTTATGTCAAAGGAAGAAAAGCTGCAGGAAAGACCGGAACCGAAACAGGATAATCCGTCAGGGCTGAAGGAAACAGATAAAAAGACCGATAAACGCAAACCGAAGAAAGGTCTTCAGATGCCACGTACTCAACAAAAATAATGTGTGACCATTCAGTTTAACAACCCGGTTCCTATTCTATAGCAGTCGGGTTTTCTATTAAAACAGGCTCAGCTGTCCGTCGTCTTTCGCAGGTTTTTCTTTTCCGTAAATTGTTCTTCCACCGTAACGGTGCGATTCTTTACGTTCTTTGGCAATAGCTTTTTCAAACAGATCTTCATCGGGTACAAACTGTTTCTCTACAATTTGTGCAACGAGGTGCAGGTTTTTAATTGCCTGGCTGCGATCAGCATTGCCGATCTTCGCACTTTCAACTGCTGTTTGAAGCACCCTGATTGTTTCATCGTAAACCATTGTCGGAACAGGGAACGGATGTCCGTCTTTACCACCATGGGCAAATGTGAACCGGGCAGGATCACTGAATCGGGAAGGCGTTCCATGAATGATTTCACTTACAAGCGCCAAAGATTGGATAGTCCGGGGGCCAACACCTTCAAGCAGCAATAAGGATTCAAAATCACGGAGACCTTTATCATGCGCAACGGCCAATATGCTTCCAAGGCGTTTCAGGTTCACATCTTCTGCCCTTACCTCATGGTGCGAAGGAAGAATGAGCCGCTGTATTTCGGGAATGATCAGACCCGGTTTTTCTGCTACTAATTCAAGTATCCCTGACTTTGCAGAAGCCGCCTCTTTGTCTGTCAGGTTGAGGATCTCGCCCTGGTTCTTCCCGTAAATAAAACTATGCGGTGTTTCTATGAATGACTGAACTGTTTCGGAGTGCCAGTGATAACGCCGTGCCATTCCCGAGGAATCATTCATTCCCTGCTGAACTACTGCCCACTCGCCTTCGTTTGTAACTACGAAACTGTGCATATAGATCTGGAAACCATCCTGAATGGCCGTGTTATCGACTTTAGCCGTCAGTTTACTTGACCGGACAAGTGCGTCTCCGTCAAGTCCGGTTCTTTCCGACAAGCGGATCAGTTCATTCGGTGTTTCTCTTGAATGTTTTCCTTTCCCGCCGGCAATGTAGATTCCCAACTCATTGAATCGCGGATTTACAGCACCTTTTAATGCTCCCATAACGGAAGTTGTGATTCCCGACGAATGCCAGTCCATTCCAAGAACACAGCCAAACGCCTGAAACCAGAAGGGATCGCTTAATCGACTCAAGAACGCCGATCTTCCATACTCCTGAACAATGGCTTCAACAACAGCACCGCCCAATGAGCGCATACGCTCAGCCAGCCACGGCGGAACTTTTCCGTAGTGCAGCGGCAAATCTGCATAGCGCCTGGAGTCAAAATAAAGTTTGGGCATAGTACAAAGTTACAGAAGGCTTGTGTTGCAAACAAAAAAAAGAAGGACACACGGCCCTTCTCGTTATTCAGTTGTTCTATTTATTTCATGCAAGCTGCGAATCATTTCTTGACTTTGCCATCAACTGCTTATAGCACGACGGTGTGAGCCCGGTATGTTTCTTAAACTGGTTCGACAAATGCGCCACACTGCTGTAATTAAGCTTATAGGATATTTCCGAAAGGCTCAAATCATCATTTACCAGCAGCTCCTTAACCTTTTCGATCTTAGTAACTACAATGTATTGCTGGATCGTGATTCCTTTTAATTCAGAGAAGGTGTTAGCCATAAATGTATAATCATAATTTAACTTCTCACTCAGGTACTCGGAGTAATTTAGCCGGGGCATTTCATCCAGCTGGAAGATCATTTCATGAATGGCGGCTTTGATCTTTTCGGTAATAATGCTTTTTTTATTCTCGTAAAGTTCCAAACCTGATTCGGCTAAACTGATTTTCAGGGCCTGCCTGCATTCTTCTGATAACGGTTCGGAAAGGTCAACCATACCAAGGGTTACTTTTTCGAACTGAACGCCTAATTTTTGTAATTCGGCTTGTACCAGCATAATGCAGCGGTAACTAACCATATGTTTTATATATAATTTCATATCTATCTGAGTTTTAGTGACAATTCGTACACTTTTTAATTAGCGGAAATAAGATTAGAAGTCTTTTTACTTACCTAGCTTAAGAGTTGTGTAATGACTCACCTAAATTCAATTTCCTGAATTGTCTTCACCCAATTTTTAATGCAAATAGTTTGGTAACCATGCGGGACGTGTCATCCCATTCTTTTTTTCATTCTTTACACACACATTTTCTCCGGAACAAAAGTTACTTCCGAGGGCTATGTGTCATTATTCTTTTTACGTTAATAAACACCAATCCGGCAATTAATTTTTGTTGATTTTACTTAACAGGAGCTTTTTCAAGAGATTGAACTATTCCTAACAAGCTTCCGGTCGTCATTTTTTTGGAGATGTATGCAAGCTCCGTAGAATCTTATCAATCGTTATTCATAAGATGCGGGCATGCCAATTAGCGATACCTAAAATGTAGTGATAATTATGTAGTGATGTTTGGAAAGTACGTTTTCTTTCCGGTGTCTAAATGTACGCTTAAATCATGGGAGCGACTTGCACAATTATTTGTCCGGCTTACATTATTTTTGGATTTGTTTAAAATAACATGTTTATTGACCGTTAATTATTATTATTTAACACATTCAACTCAGAATCAGATTCACCGTTTATGAAATATTCAGCGCGAAAAATCATTCTTTTCTCCAAAAAACATACCTTTGCGTTCAACTTTATCACCATGAAAAAAATCATCTTAATTCTGTTTTCAGTTTGCTGCGTTCTGTTTTCCGTATCTGCTCAATG
This sequence comes from uncultured Flavobacteriales bacterium, assembly GCA_946479985.1. The sequence continues at coordinate 15,903 of CAMLIF010000009.1, read as the reverse complement.
GGTCCAGTTTCCCGGCATTCCGGCTTCTGCAAATATTGAATGTGTTCGGGCTACGGATGCATCGCATTACTACGCTGGAACGAGCAACGCTATTTTCACAACTGCTGATGCTGGATCTACCTGGCAAACCGTTCTTATAAACGACATGACCGGGAACCTGATTCCTTCTATTATTACAGATGTTTACTTCACTTCGCCGACTGATGCTGTTGCCGTTGGCTGGATTGCTTTAGGAAACTCAGAAGTGATCCTGAGAACTACCAATGGCGGTTTAAACTGGAGTTACGCCAACTTATATAACGGCGGTTCGTATCCGCGTGAGCAAAACGCTCTTGAATTCTCAACAGCCACTACAGGATATAGCGTGGGCTCGAATGGCCGGATTCTGAAAACGAATAACACAGGTGTATCGTGGTTCGCTTTGTCAAGCGGGGGCACTACTGAGCTTTTTGATGTTGATTTCACAGGTGCTGCAACCGGTTATGCAGTTGGAGATGCGAGAATTGTGCGAACAACGAACGGATCAACGTGGAGTTCGCTCAGTTTTCCCGGGAAAGTTTTTAAAGCTGTTCATTTCCCATCGGCAAGCATTGGTTATGCCGCAGGCGATGCAGGAGTACTTTATAAAACAACCAATTCAGGTACATCCTGGACACAAATAACCACCACAGATCCTTATATCGATTTCACTTCTGTTTTCTTTACTGATGACAATACCGGGTATTTAACGGGTAATCATTTCATTTATCGCACAACTACCGGCGGACTATATTGGGAAAGACTCGAAATGACCGAAACCATGAATGATATTCTCTTCCTTTCAGCACAAGACGGTTTGGCATGTGGTGATGACAGCCAGTTTTACCATACTTCCAACTCCGGACTTCCGTATGAACCTCAACCCAATTTCAGTGTTTCGCCTGCTACACTGTGCTATGATTCTATTGTAACCCTCACCAATTTATCTGACCCGAACTGGACTTTTGAATGGCTATTAAACGGTGTTCCTTTTTCTACCAACTACTCAACTTCATTGTTGATTCCAAATGCGGGAGCAGCAACAATCAGTTTAGTAGCATATAACGGATTTGAAAGAGACACACTGCATAAAGCAATTACTGTTCAACCAACGCTGGATATTGATCTGAACATTGGAGTAGCTAGTGAAGTTTGTGCAGGACAAAGCGGAGAGGTGCTGGTATACAATTCAGAAATAGGTACCAATTATAAATTGAGAAACGGACTGTCAAGTATTGGTGTGCAACAAGCAGGAAACGGCGGCACACTCACGTTCAGTACGGGAAGCATTAGTGCTACAACCACTTTCAATATCCGGGCTATCAGAAGCAATGTCTGCGGATCTATCGAAGAAGTAGCCTACATAGATGTAGTTACTCAAAATCCGGACATCAATAAAGTCATTTATGCGAGCCTGAATCCGATTTGTCCGAACGGATCTACATCCATTCTCCTGGAATCATCTGATAATAATGTTTCGTATTCGTTAATGAGCGGAACGAATATCATAGGTACTGCTCAAACCGGGAACGGCGGGACGTTAACTTTTCCAACACCCGTTTTAACAGCTAATACCAACTATTTTATCCGGGGCACTTCTTCCCCATTGAGTTGTATTACCAATTTTCCAAACTTAACGGTTGTTGTAGAATATCCAACACTGTACTTCTCTCCTACAACGAGCAATCCGGAGATCAATGAATCTATTGCTTTCGTTAACAATACAAGCAATCCCGGAGGTACATTTACCTGGAATTTCGGAACGGATGCGACACCGCAAACGAGCACAGCTCAAAACGTACCGGCAGTTCAGTTCAGCACACCCGGCGTTCATTCCGTTACACTTACGGCCACAACCAGTGCAGGATGTGTTTCTCAACTTACAAAACAGATCCAGGTCATTGATCCCGTAACTGTTGAACCATGCAGTATCATCCACTACGCAGGAAGCTCCAATTATGTTTCCGGCCGATTGCTTTCTCTGACACGCGATAACAATTCCAACTTGTTCACCGTTTATAAAAATGACTATTCAGACAGTTTGTATATCTACTCCGGTCATGGCGACACCATCTTAAACAACATGGTTCCTATTCCAAACTACGATGAGTATTACAGCATCACAAAGCACAATGAAAAAGGTATTCCTATGTGGTCTACCCAGCTGCGTTTTGATTCTCCCTGGTCGAAATGCGGAGATGTTGTGACCGATGATTCCGGAAACGTATATTTTGCTTATTACCATGGAGATCACAATGATGATCTACGCATTTACTCGGCGGATGGAAGGTATATAACTGTTGATCCTCCTACGAATGGTATTGAACACTCGTCTGTTATTATAAAGTATGATGCGAGCGGAATGTATCTATGGCATAAAATGGTTTATGATTCTTATACGGTTGAAAGAATCTCTTTGAAACTGGACGAATCGGGGAATCTGCTATACTCGGGAATGAATTTCCACAAAATAGCTTCAGACGGAACGGTCCTGAACAGCATTTTGTATCAGCAAAAGCATGACGCTGAACCTGACGGCCAGGGAGGAACCTATATCGCAGGTTCAGGATTTGGTTTTCAATACGTCGGTCCGGGATCCGGAATTCCATCGCCTGTTCTCACAAGCAATAACGCGAATATTGAAACGACGTATATTACCATGGACGAAGATCACAACATTTATTTAGTCGGGCAGTTCCATGGCGAATTTGAGTATAACGGCGTTGTTTACAGCGATATTTATACAGGCGGTAATCCGCACGAAGATATTTTTCTCTGCAAAATAAATAACGATGGTTCTCCGGGCTGGTTTAAGCAGTTTACATCGGATCAGGCCAACAGCATCCGAGGAATTGACATCAAAAATGGTACGATCGTTTTCGCCATGCAGACCTACGGAGAAACATTCAGCATTGTAGGAGGCGCTTCAATAACAGGCCTGAATGGTTCACGATGCGATATTCTTTTCAAATGTGATACTGACGGAAACCAGTCGAACATGATTGTATTCCATAACGAAATGAGCTCCGGAGTTATAAACGACTTCGATTTGGTTTATTTGAACGGCGATGCAACCAAAGTTGATTTCGGATTTGAGTTCAGAAACAATTTTGTTACTCCGTCAGGTGTTCCGGTGAACATGTTCCCGAATGCAACTTACGGTGATGCTGCTATTCAGCAGGCTGATGTAAACTGTTTGTTCAATATTCCTGAGCTTCCGCCGGTTTCAGCATTCTCAACTGCAGCAACAACTTGTGTAAATACCGAATTGGTATTCACGGATCAAAGCACCAACTACCCTTCTTCGTGGAACTGGACTTTCCAAGGCGGAACTCCTGCTGCTTCAACTAATCAAAATCCGGAGGTGACTTTCACCACTCCCGGCCTGCACACGGTAACGTTAACCACATCGAATGTATACGGAGCCGGAACAACGATTACGCAACAAATAACAGTGACAGAGGCTGCCACAAATAATAACTGGATATCGGAAGATACTGTTTGTTTTTCAGAAAACGGGATTGCCATTGAATCACCGCTATTCATGGGTGGAACTTATACCTTGTCAAACTCATCAGTAATTGCTAACAACCAATTCTTCCCTACAAGCGGAGCAATAGGAGAATACACCGTAGTAACCTACAACTACATTGATCAGAATGTAGGCTGCCAGGGTGAAGCAACTGACAGCATTTTTGTAAGAAGCTTACCCAACGTGACCATGGAGCCATTCACTTCAAATGCCACCTGTTATACAAATCAGGGAGTGGAATTCGGAAACGGATCACCCGCCGGAGGAAATTTCTCAGACGGATATGGCTCTGCCGTTACAGGAAATACTATTTATCCTCCGGGCAACGCAATGGATACCTGGTATGAAGTGTTTTATGACTACACCGATCCGAATTCAGGTTGTGCTGGTACAGCTTCCGATAGTATTTACCTTCAGTCCTTACCCAATGTAAGTTTAAGCCCATTTATCGATGACTCGCTTTGTTATGAGAACCAGGGAGTAGAATTAGGAACGGGAACACCATCAGGCGGAACATTTGCAGATAATTTAGGTTCATCTGTAATCGGTAACGCTATTTATCCTTCAAACACTGCTTTAAATACATGGTACGAAGTAGTCTATACCTATACAGATCAAAGCACAGGTTGTTCCGGTTCAGATTCGGAATTGATTTATCTGGATGACTGTTTGGGTCTTAGTGATCTTTCAGCGAAAGTTCCTCAATTGGCTACACTTGTTGAAGGTAAACAATACAAAATCATCAGCATCGATTCAGACTTTACAGGATCAGTGGTTGATTCACGAGGTAAGGAAGTATTGCACCTGAAAAACGAGAACGCTATTAACCTGGAACCTTTTGCAACGGGAGCTTATTTCATCCGTATTTCGGTTGGGACTAACAGTTACGCTTTTAAGGTGAACAGGTATTAAAGAGGAATGAAAAGCGGAAATACCAAAGACCAGGTAAAGTTGTTTAATAAAATTTACCTGGTCTCTAATATCTTTTTCGATCTTCAGTATTGAAAATTAATTTGCTGTGTATTTTGCTTCGAACAGTTTTTCTAACTGGCGAAAGTTAAACTCAATGTGGTTATTCCTGAAATACGGACTTATCGAATAAAAAACAGAATTATCATAATACTTTACTTCGGTTTTAACCAAACTGACCAGGTTATCAGGTAAGGTGATTATTTCCTGCCGGTTAAAAAACACTTTGGTTTCCGAAGTCTGGATAGAATCTTTTGTCACCATACGGTATTCATCCCAGGTACATGTGCAGGTAGCCTTACCATCTTTCGCATACGCTTTTGCAACGAATGAAATATCTGTCATTGAATTTTTATAAGGTCCTCCATAACCGTGCTTATCACCGTTTCCGCTTGTTTTCCGACATTTAACTGAACCCTTGTCAATTTTCCATCCTTCCGCTGCTGAATTCCGGATGTTGAATTGTTTATGAACATCTTTTGTTCTGTTACTGCCCGAGGTTGCATGCACAATATCCCGCTGTCCGTTACTTTCTTCTTTTTCCTGGTAAAACACTTTGTAGAACACTTTTACTGTTGCCAGATAATCAGGCACAACCAAAAACCGCGGAGTGTATTTGAATTCTTTATCACTTCCAAAAAAACGTTTGCGGTAAAGGTAGAGTTCAAAAATATTCGTTGAATCGGGAGAAAAAACAGTTGCCTCTGTTAATGGGATAGTGAACGAAATGAGTTTGTCGCTGCTGATAGATGTAACAGGGATTCTTTTTCCTGCAAAAACAATGTGATTTTTAGAGTTATTCATCCGAACACCTTTGATGTCGATCACAATATTCTTATTCTGCATAGTTGTGAGAATCGGTATTTTGTAAAACGTAGGAGCGGGGTATTTACTCGAGCCGGGAAGCCGTGACATAGCATTTTCAATGATCGTACTTCCATCTTCAAGTGCAATTACCAAATCATCGATCGAGCCTTCCAATTTTGAATTAATAGTATTGATATCATTCAAAATAGCCAGTTCTTTTTGCGTTAGTTTTCTATCGAGGTCTTCTCCCAATGATTTAATCACACCCTGTAAATAAGCGGTATAATTCACTAAGTTGAGATACAGTGTCCGCTGCTGGTCGGAGAGCATATTATCAGCCCTGTCCAAAGCACTGTTAACGGTATTATCGAGCGCTTTTGCGCCAACAATGAGTGTTCCCACGGTTTGCGAATACAATGCACAAGAGAGAAAAAATGTGCACGTTAAAATAATAGTCTTTTTCATAATATAGTTTTTGTTAGTTGTTTACTCAGGGATAAAAGTATTTGGTGCGCAACACTCTGTCAATCGTATTTCTCCCGGCGGGCTAAGGTATTTTCCCCCGATGGTTCAAGGGAACTTATCATATTAACCGGCTTGAAATGCAAACGAAAAGTGTTTTCCGGAGGAATTTTAACTGGATAGAAGCTTAAGTCGCTCTTCAACTGGTATCAGGCAATACTGGAGATTTGTTATGAGATCTGCTATTCGATGTCAGATTGTTTTATAGAAGCAGATCTCTCATTCCACAGCGGACCAAATCTTTGCATTCTTCGGGCACTTTGCGGTAATATAGTTTGATTGATTCGGAGTAGAAAAGCAGGACGTCCATTCTATTTTTTCTAAATTTGAATTTATACTTCAAAAGGTTTTTTATGAGTACTTCTCCTACACACGACGCGCGAATGGCCAAATTGACATTTGCTTCCGTTTATCCGCTTTATGTTACGAAGGTTGAAAAGAAAGGCCGCTCCGTTCAGGAATTGCAGGAAGTGATTGAGTGGCTCACCGGGTTTGATGTTGCTAAACAGCAAAAGCTTATCGACGAAAAGGTAACGTTCGAAGAATTCTTTGAACAGGCAAAGCTGAACCCGAACGCGGAGCTGATCACGGGAATGATTTGCGGTTACCGGATCGAGGAGATTGAAAATCAACTTACAAAGAAGGCTCGCTATTTAGACAAACTGGTTGATGAACTCGCTAAGGGGCGGAAGATGGAGAAGATTTTGAGAAGTTGAAAGACTACATTTATTTAATAGTGGAAGTAGGAAGAGCGCGAAGTTTTGGTGAGTTCGAATTGGATTCTTCGTGGTTGAAAGACATAAATAAAACTACTACAAAGGTGGGAGCGAAGCAGTTTCCTCCCGCTTTCACACATAATTCTATACCATGTTTTTCAATCGTGCTTCTTCAATCATTTTGAAATATCGATCAAGCTTTCTGTCGCGATTATGCAAATGCTTTTTTTCCAATGTCATATCGTAAATACAAAACTAATCATTGATTTCGGATGGTGTGAGTAAATGGCTGAATGATTCTTCCTGAAACAAGTGAATCCGCTGCAAAGAAGATCTTCACTTCCTCTCTTCCTCCTTCTGTCTTTTCGGCCCTTTCTCTTTCCTCCATAATCTTAAAAATTCCTAAAATCGGGCGGTTTTCTATTTTCACAGACCTCCAGAGCAAACTGTTTCGGATTCAGCTAAAACACCCCTTTCAGCTTCTTCTTCCGTAGTAAAACTGTGAGTTATGTAAGCTTCCCTGGTTAAGATATAATAGCAAAACACCCCAATTCAATAACCTTTGTTCGTACTATAATTAATACGAAATATCATGAAAAAGATTCTAACGATTGCTGCTGCGTTATTTATGTCCTCTGCAGCATTTTCCCAGGAAGAAACCGGGAACAATACCAAAACATTTTCAATAGGGCCATCTGTAGGTTTTGGTCATACAGGAATCAGGAATACTGCAGGAACAGATTTGTTCAAACCATCCTGGAGCGCCGGTTTGATTGTGAACTACAGTACGAGCGAGAATGTAGGCTTTGCGGCAGATGTACTTTGGTCTATGGAAGGTGCGCTGACTGAAGATGCCAATGGCCGTGACAATGAGCTTACTTTACAATACATTCGTGTACCGCTGAAGTTTGCCTACTTTTTCGGGGATTTTGCAGACAATTTCCGTCCGAAATTAACGATCGGCCCATCAATGGGTTTCCTGCTTGATGCCAGCAGCTACCTGGAAGGCACAGGAACAACCGATGTTACTTCTTCTTACGAGACGTTCGATATTGGTTTGAATGCCTCGGCTGGTTTTAACTGGAAACTGGCAGACAATATCTGGTTAAACACCGATTTAAATTATTATACGGGCTTTATGGCGATCCGGGCAGATCAGTACAACTCTAATTACGGGTTGAAAGTTGGTCTTGCATTCGGTTTGTAATCACTCCCAGAAAAGCGGGAACGGGAATCAGCATTTACTGGTTCCCGTTTTTGGTTTTGGATGAAAGTGTTTCGGAGTTCACCACAAATCGTGAACAATTCACTCGCGTTTTGAATTAGTATATGCAAACCCGTTTAACCAGTTCCTGATCGCCGCTTTTAAACAGAAAAAAGAATTGATTATTTCTTCCCCAGCTTTTTCAGCATCTTAACGTGTCCGCGAAGTGCACTCCAAAACGTACGCTCTACATGATATGTTACACCGAATTCGGCAGCAGTTCTCTTAACTATTGGGGCAAGGGCCGGATAATGGACGTGGCAGATTCGTGTAAACAAGTGATGTTCAATCTGGTAATTTAGTCCGCCGATAAACCAGGTAATAAATCCTTTTCCCGGGGCAAAGTCTGTTGTGTTCTCTACTTCGTGAATGGCCCAGGAATCTTCCATTTCCCTGTCTCCTATTTCAGATTCTACGGGCAATTCAAAGGTTGACGTTTCTACAATATGTGAAGGCTGGAAAATACATGACAATGTTAAACCCGCTACCATGTGCATAAACAAAAACCCTAGAACTACATAATACCACGGCATTCCGGAAAACAGGATGGGTAATACCATGATGTATCCGTAATAGAACAATTTATAAAGCGTTATTCTGAAGAGGGCCTGCCCAAGTGAAACTTTATGGCTCACCAGCAGATCATGTTGTTTATATCTTATAACCTGGAGGTAATCTTTTGCTGTCATCCAGAAAAGTGTCATCATCGAATAAAAGAACCAGGCATAGAGGTATTGGTATTTGTGAAACCAGTAGTGAGGCTGCCGCGGAGAAAACCGCAGGTACTTAATACTGTCAAGGTCATCATCCAAACCAGCAATGTTAGTGTATGTATGATGCAACTGGTTGTGCTGTATTTTCCACGTTACCGAATAACCGCCTATTACTTCAAGGATGGAACCTATTAACTTGTTCACTTTCCATTTGGGAGAATAGGTTCCGTGATTCGCGTCGTGCATAACTGATGTCCCGATCCCGATCATCCCAATCGCCATTAAAAACCAAAACCCGAAGAACAACCATCCGCTCACTGCACCGAAACCGGTTACCATGAACAGGTACGGAACAAAATAGAGTGAAAGCATAACGATTGTTTTTACCCACATTTTAGAGTTGGCAAAAGGTGAAATCTGCTTTTCTTTAAAGTAAGCATTTGTACGCATAATAAGCGTAGACTGAAAGCTGTTCTTTTCACCGGTTGCGAATCGAACAGTCTGCATATTTTTCGCCGCCATATTCCTGATATTTAGAATAATCAAGTTACGAAAAAACAACCTTCGTTATTTAAATAAACGTTAAAAGAACGTTCGGGGGTAATCCTTACCGAGAAACATCTATTTCCCTATCCTATCTGCTTCACCAGTAGAGTTCGTGCTGTGTTGGTTCACATTTAACTTGTTATTGCCGAATTTGTAAGTGAAGGAAAAATAAACCGATTGAGAATCGTAGTAAAAATTGTCCTTAACGATGGTTTCATTGCTTCTTGTAGTGGTTTTCGATTTCGCCAGTCGAAACGGATCACTTACGGAAAGTCTCAACGCAATGCGGTTCTGCAACATGTTTTTCGTCAGTGAAAGGGACAGATACGGGAATTCTGTTTTACGTGTGATCTGCTGGTAAAAAGGCGACATATACCAGCAGGATGGTCGAAAAATCAGGCTTTCACGCTTATCGAGCACGAAACTAAGCTCAACACTCAGCAGTGCCATAAAATTGTTGAGATTTTGAGCGGAAATGGCTTCAGTAACCGTGGTATTTGTGAAGCTGGTAATCAGTGTTGCATCAATGGAAGTGCGTTTCCGGATTGTTTTGTAATAACTGGTGAAGAGTGAGGCTGAGCGGCTGGAATATAAATTGGCAACACTTGTTTGCTGCATTTGCGTTGCATCATCGAAAACGGTTACTGAACTTGCTCCTTTGATCCCGTAATCCATGTATAATGTGAAATTAAAATCGTGAACGCCAGTTGAAACGGACAGCGAATGATTAACTGAAGGCTTCAGGTACGGATTGCCTACCCGGTAACTGTAATTCGATGTGTAATAGCGAAAAGGGTTCAAGTCGTCATACCCGGGACGATTAAAATCCCGGGAGTAAGAAAAATTCCAGGAATTCCCTGATTCCGTTACGTACATCGCAAAAACCTTCGGTACAATTTGAAAATAACTATTCGTGGTTTGAAATCCTGTTGTTGGCGATTCACCCGAATACACAGTGTTCTCCCCTCTTACACCCAGCTGAAACGACCATTTTTTCACGCTCCAATCTACACTGGCATACCCGGCCTGGATGTGTTCAAAATAGTTGAACGCATTGCTTTTCAGTGTATCAGCGTAATCCGGGTTTAAAGGATTGTTGTAGACAGACAAATCACTCCGGTTATCCGTATAAGAATAACGCGCTCCCAGGCTGAATGTAATTTTGTTGATCGGATGCACATAATCAACTCCGCCCGACAGGAAATTGGCAGTTGTCAATAAGCGATTCTCTTCTGCACTCACCGAATCGATTTGATTACTGCGATATGCTGTTTCGTAATTGATCCGGTCTCTTTTATCGAAATGCGTATAATCTACATTGAAATCGAGTTTTCTTCCAATGGTATCCAAACGTTTGGTGAAGCTAAGATTTACAGAGTTTTTGCCATTATCCGACAGCTCATCGGTTTCATTATTGATTCCCCCGTAAAACGCATCATTGAATCCTCTTTTCTCTATGATCCCGAAGTTATTCATCCTGTTGCTATAGAAGTTTGTGAAGCACAAAACCCCAACCTCGGTGCTCGGGTTTATTTCGTAATTCATTCCAAGAGCCCCGCTCAATCCGCGGTATTGATCCAGATTTGTACTGCTTTCACTCCAGTTAAGCGTATCAAACTCAATTGTTTTCTCGCCTACCTGGTGGAATATGCTATTATTTAAGCCTGCGTTAGAATACAGACTGAATTTACCTTTCCGGTAAGCGTAATTCCCAGAAATTCCCTGCTGCGAATAAAAGCGCTGTCCCAAATCAGCGGTGATACTTCCTCTGCTTAGCCGGCTTTTTGCACCTATTACCAGTTTAATATTGATTAGTCCGCCCGAAATAGAAGCGGCGTATTTCACCGGCGGAACAGGAATAATTTCAATGTACTGAATGTCTTCTGTGGGAATAGAACGAATGAAAGAAATCAATTGCGAACCGTTCAACGGAATCAGTTTATCGTTCAGCATAACCTGGGCTGTAGTTCCATTGGCCAGTTGAATATTATCGCCGTTAATATAAACTCCTGGAGCAAATTCAATCACATCAGATGCATTTCCGCCAACCAACGCAGGAATATTGGAAGGATCAAAAATGGTGCGGTCTACTTTGCGGATGATTGTTTTTTGTTTTCCGTCAATCACCACGTCTTCGATGTAGCTGCCATCATCAACCGCCAAATCGAATGTTGTGTTTCCCGACACTACAACCAGCGTATCAATAGACTTAAACGGTATTTTGATCTGCAACTGATACGTTCCCCCGGCAAGGTTCGCAAAATGATAATTACCCAAAGAATCGGCATCAAGGGTTTGAATGTTTACGGAATCTTGTCCTAAGATCAGTTTACAATAACCAAACGGAACTCCGGATAAATCTGACACTTTCCCCGATAAGCTATACTGAGCTTCCGAAAAAAGCGGTGTAGAAAGAAACAGCAGAAAGAGTATCAGTGGCCGCATTCAAAGTGATATAAGTTCAGGTAATAATAGTAAATATTTTGGAGGTTACATTTCCTTCTTTCTCCTCCTCCTTACTCCTCCTCCAAAGGAGGAAACTTAATTCTCATTTCGAGCATCAATTCATCTCCTTCTTGATCCTCCCCCTTAATCCCTCTCCAGCGCCTATGCGATAGCACCAGCATAAATGGGGAAGCTGGAATTCAGCTTCGAATAAAAAAATAAAAAATCAATTCTCCCTGCATACCTCTCTGTTTCCAAAACAAAGCATTTTCCCAACGTTGTTCGGAAGCGTAATATCCTTTTTGATCTGTAACCTGACGATCTGGCATATTAATTGCTAAAAGCCGCCTGTGAATCAATGGTTCTATGCTCATTACCATCACTCGTTAATAGTCAAACAAAAGCCCCGATATGAAAGCATTTTTTACTCTTTTATCATTGGCGGTCCTGTCCGCAGGCCACGCCCAGCGAAACGATGTCCCAGCTACCCAATCTCCTCAACAAACGATAAGTATACGAACTCCGCATATTCCGGACGTCTTTACTCCTGCACCTAAACCCGCAGCGGCTGCACCCGATTACGAACAACTGGTTACTGCAGGTGATCGTTATTTCAACGAGAAAAATTACACTTCCGCGATCGAACAATACAACAAAGCGCTTTACCTGCGCCAGGAGCAATACCCGAAAGACCAGATCCAGCGATCCAAAGCCTTACAGGAACATGCTGATAAGTGTAAGACCCTTCAAGCCGAAAGCGCGCAGGAAGCAAAAATAACTGCAGATTATGAACGATGCATTGCAGATGCCGATAAGTATTTCAATGTGCAGGATTATCAACCGGCGCTGATTAATTACGAACAGGCGCTTACTCTACGGCAGGAACAATATCCGAAAGATCAGATCCAACGTATAAAAACCGAGCAGGCACGTGTAGAAAAAGAAACTGCTCAGAAAGCTGAAGCGGAACGAAAAGCTATTGAGGAGCAAAAGGCCAAAACGGAACAAAAAGTGAAGCAGCCCTCCGGATATCATGATTTTGTTATCAAGGCACTCGAAACAAACCGCTGGACGGAAGCTGCTCTCGTGTGTGATATATCGCCTAGCCTGGAAAGTTACAACACAACTGTACTGGGTTGGGTAAAAAGCCTGCTCGAAGCAAAAGATACGTCGATCCGGCAAGTGGTGTATTTCGGCGATAGTGAGAAAATCGAACAATCATCCAAAGGTTTATTCTCATTTAAGCCATCAACCTATGAAGATGCTGTACAACGAATGGAAACAGCAAAAGCGCAAAGCAGCGGCGGAGACTACAATGAAAATAACATTCATGCGCTGCTGAAGGCACAGGCAGATGCTCCGGACAGCAAATGTCTCATAATGATTAATGACAACTACCGGCCATGGGATTATTACCTGGCTGATCAGATCACAAAACCCGTACACATCATTCTTTGCGGATATGTAAATTATGTAGATGTTACGTACATAAACCTTGCGCGCACAACGAAAGGATCAATCCATGTCAACGGTAATTCCTACACCGGGCTGGATACTTATACCGAAGGTATGACTATAAAGATCGGCCTTTCCACCTTTATTGTTCAGAACAATCAGTTTGTGTTCTACCAGTCACCGGAGGAAAAAGAACAGGCTCTCCGGGACCGGGAGGCATGGGCAGAATATTGGGCAAAATGGGCAGAAAGCAAGCTTGTTTTAAAGGTTTTGTCGGCAAACAACTGGACTAATGCGGCGCTTGTCTGTGATATGGGATTCAACCCGGAATATTATACCGATGAAGTAATGGTTTGGGTTAGGAATCGGTTGAGCGCAAACGATCAGTCGCTCCAACGGGTGGTGTGTTTTGCCGATAGTTCAAGCCATCAGAGATTATCTATCGAACTAACTTCCTTTGAGCCGAAAGGTTATGAGGATACCGAACAACGGATGCGCACACCAAAGCAACGGGATTCGGGCGAACAACGCGAAGACAATATGCATGCATTGCTAAAAGCACAGGAAGATGCGCCTTTGTCCGAAAATCTGATCCTGGTTGGTTACAATAACGTACCGCGTGACCCTGCAATAGCTTCCAAAGTCACCAAACCGGTACATGTTATCCTCTACGGACAAATAGACCAACTCGAAATTTTTTACCTGAATCTTGCACGTAACACGAAAGGATCACTGCATATCAACGGTAAATCCTATACCGCACTCGATACTTACATCGAAGGTTCAACACTGGAAGTGGGTACTGAAACATTTGTTGTTCGGAACAATCAGTTTGTGAAACGCTAAAGGTCTACTAAAATAAACCAGGCACAACACAAGTAAACACTGCCGTTAGAAGTTCAAAATTTCGCAAAGACTGGTTTTCACACTGACTCATTTCCAAACCGCTTTTTCAGGTACTTGTAAATCTCGCCACCGAGTAAAATAAGGGACGACAACAATATCAGACTAATAAACTCGATCGCGGTGACTGACCGGAAGCCAAAAATATTTTCGAAGAAAGGAATAGTAATGATCGCAACAGTTATTAGTGCTGATGAGATCATGGTGATGGTTACATAGATGTTGGAAAACAATCCTATTTCGAAAACCGATTTGGTGAGCGACCGCAGATTATACATGTTAAACAGTTGTGTAAAAGTCATGACAATGAAAACGCTGCTTCGGGCATATTCCAAACCCGAAGGTAGAAAGTACAGATAGGCTGCAATTGACAAAGCCGTCATTAGTACAACATTGATTAAAAGAAAGGGAAGGATGCTTTTGTTTATGATCATTTCGTCTTTGTTCAACGGTTTTACTTTCAATGCTTCTCCATGGCCCCGTTCTGCCGCCAATGCCATATCACCTATCCCATCAGTTACAAGGTTGAGCCACAGGATCTGGATTGCGGTCAATGGAATTGGTAAACCGGATGCAACAACAATGATCAGCGTACTGATCTCGGCGAGATTGGTGGTTATGAGGTAAAAACTCGCCTGTCTGGCATTCATAAAAACAATTCGCCCCTCTTCAATGGCATGTACAATACTTGAAAAATTGTCGTCGGTGAGCACCACCTTAGCCGAATCTCTGGCAACATCGGTTCCCATTATTCCCATTGCGATACCAACATCTGCCTTTTTCAGAGCAGGAGCATCATTTACTCCGTCACCTGTCATTGCGATCAATTCTCCCATCTCCTGCAGGCGGGTAGCAATGCGCAGCTTGGATTGCGGATTCAGTCTGGCAAATACGTTCACATTCCTGATCGCCTGATCAAATTCATTTTCATTCAAAACTACCAGCTGTTCTTCTGAAAGGGCAGGAATTGATCCCGCTTTGTCATCGATAATCCCTACCGATCTGGCAATCGCAACAGCAGTTCCGATATGATCACCGGTAGCCATGATTACCCGGATACCGGCAGCTCTGCATTGCAGCACCGCATCCTTCACTCCTTCTCTCGGAGGATCGATCATACCGGTAAGCCCTGCAAAAACCAACCCGTTCAATTCCGATTCCCGGATTTGAGTAACCGAAGTTTCCTTATACGCAAGTGCTATGACCCGCAGCGCGTCAAGCGACCAGGAGTTGATTTTCTGCCTGATGGCTGTTCTTCCCGCATCGTCAAGTGGTAGAATCTCATTTCCTGTAAATATGCTGCTGCAGCTGCTCAGAATACGTTCGGGGGCACCAATGACAAAAAACTCCGAGGCATTACCGCTTTGCAGGAGCGATGCCCGCATTTTCAATGTTGAATTGAATGGTAAATCGTCGACCTTCACCAATTTGAGAAACGCAGGATCAATTCCACCCTTGCGTGAAAGTACCTGCAAAGCACCTTCGGTAGGATCACCAATCAGTTCGTACCCATTCTTAGATGTCAGATAATGAACAGATGCATTGTTGCAAAGCGTGGCTATGGTCAGTAACTTTTTCAGGCCGGTGTGCTGCTGTGGTTCTAAAACATTACCGGCTTGCTGAAAAGATCCGATCGGGGTCCATCCCTCTCCGGAAACATCAATATCAGCTTCGTTGATCAGGAAAATCTTTCGGACCGTTAACGCATTCTCTGTGAGTGTACCGGTTTTATCAGTGATAATGGTGGTAACTGCACCCAGCGTCTCAGTTGCCGTAAATTCCCTGACAATAGCATTTCGTCTGGTTATTCTTCTCGAACCAATGGCCAGTACAATCGAAATAATGCTCGGCAACCCTTCCGGAATGATTGAAACCATAGTAGCAACAGCGAGTAGAAACAACTCGTTGATCGAAATATCCAATGTAAAGTACCCTACAGTGAAGAGTATGACTGCCGCAATAACAGACGCAATGCCCATTTGTGTTCCCAGTTTGTCGATTTTTTTCTGAAAG
>CAMLIF010000008.1 GCA_946479985.1 uncultured Flavobacteriales bacterium | reverse complement strand
TGCTTCAAACTTGTTCTCGGCAGTTATAAATGGTAAACCAGTCAAATTTGCAATATGTTTTGCCACATTTTCAGAATAACCTTCCGGCGTATTGATTCCCGTTCCAACGGCCGTTCCGCCCAAAGCGA
The DNA here is from genome assembly GCA_946479985.1 of uncultured Flavobacteriales bacterium. The sequence goes on along the minus strand of CAMLIF010000008.1, from coordinate 66,587 downwards.
GTTCACTCAAATGTTCCAGGGTGTTTTTTATGGCTTTCAATCCATGGTTCAGCTGACTCACGTAACCGCTTATTTCCTGTCCTAAGGTTAACGGAGTTGCGTCCATAAAATGTGTTCTTCCGATCTTTACAACCGCCATAAACTCTTTGCTCTTTGCAGCCAAGGTATCTCTTAACTTCTCGATTCCCGGAATGGTTGTTTCCATTAAAATCTGATAAGCAGCAATATGCATTGCCGTTGGAAACGTATCGTTGGAAGATTGCGATTTGTTTACGTCGTCATTCGGATGAAGTACTTTTTCTTTATCTGTTAAAGCTCCGCCATTCAAAACATGCGCGCGATAAGCAATTACCTCGTTTACATTCATATTGCTTTGGGTACCGCTTCCGGTTTGCCACACTACCAGCGGAAACTGATCTGCCAGTTTGCCATCCAGAATTTCATCCGCTACTTTCCCGATCAGATCAGATTTTTCCTTAGAAAGAATTCCGGCATCCAGGTTTGTTAGAGCAGCGGCTTTTTTCAGATAAGCAAATGCACGAATGATTTCCTTCGGCATTCTGTTAATATCCTGGGCAATTTTGAAATTCTCAATACTACGTTCGGTTTGTGCTCCCCAATATGCATCGGCAGGTACTTTCACTTCGCCCATTGTATCTTTTTCAATTCGGTATTCCATGATCTTTCTTTTGGGATGAAATTAACAGCTCTTAAGTTAACGAAGAATCCCCAAATCAGGTCATTTTTTAGATATAATTATGCCTCTGATTCCCGGAATTTGTATATCAAACCCAAATTCCGGGATCTCAGGTATTTATTTCCAAACTACCTATTTCAAAAAGGTACTGACAACTCTGAAACCAACATCGGGGGAGCTTTCCTTGAAATCAGGGTTTGGATTAGGAGCGTAAATTTTCACCTCCTCTGCGTTACTCCTCCAGCTTCCGCCTGCCGTACCAACAAGCTTCTTTGTTCCATCTTCGTAAACCATTTCGGCAACATTCCCGCTCATGTTATACAAATCCAAATCATTGGGCCAAAAGGATTTTACGGGCGCTGTAATATCGTTACCGGCATAATGCTCTGCCTCCTGATAACCAGTTAAAGTATCATCTTTAGCTCTTGTGAAATTCGCCTGAAATAATCCTTCCCGGTTTCTTACGAACTGCCCGTCCCACGGATAAGGAAGTTGTTTACCTTCAACAGAAGCAGCTTTCACCCATTCTACACGCTGCGGCAGACGAACATCATTATAATTTCCTTCTTTCTTCTCGCCAACAAATTTCCGTAGTTCTGCAGACAGCCATTTGCAATACATCTCAGCTCCTTCTTTCGTGATATTCACTACCGGGTAATCGTCGTAAGCCGGATGAGAAAAGTAATAATCGCGATAGTTGACACTGGCCGCCCAATATTTCGAAACCCAATTTTCCTGATCTGGCTTTGCTTTCAGGAATTCATCTTTTCGGTCCTGCATCAGTAAATCAAATAAGAAAGTCCTATACTCAAAGTTGGTGACTTCTGTTTTAGAAATGTAAAAAGCCTGGACAGAAACCGCGGTTGAATCATAATCGAATGTTCCTGAAGGAACGTAAGCATACACATTCTTGTCATATTTCTGTAAGGCCTTTAACATGGCTTTTTTCTTCTTTTTAGTTGCTTCAATTTCTTTTTCGGTGAGTGTTGGGAACTGATAAGGCTGATCGTCAAGAACTTTCTGAGACCAGTCGAAAGCAACAAATTTAGTGGGTTCAATTTCGGCGGAAAGAATTGTTTCCTGAGCCATATCAGATTTCATTATCTGCTCCATTTCGATAATTCCTTTCTCAATCATTGCGATAGAAACATGAATAGTATCAGGATCAGAAGTTTCCGATTTTACAGATTCATTGACTTCCCTGGTAAGTGGGTTGAGTTCTTTTTCGACAACAATTGATTTCTTATTCTCATTAGTGAAATTTGTCAGAAGCAACATTGCCACTGAAATTGCGCTTATAGTTGTTAACATGATAATCCAGTTTTTAGTTGTAAAATACTTTTTGCGAATAGTATTCATTTTATCAGTTGACGCCAAAGAAGTAGTAAACATCGTTTTAGCCTCTTTAAAAGAATGCACAACTTTTTCAGTGCGAGCTAACGCAAACAAATCATCGAGTTCTCTATGCTTATCCATGTTGTTCTTTTTTGGTCGTTAACGAAGCATCGTATGTCAGAATCTCAACTAGTTTCTCCCGTCCTCTTTTCAATCGCTGTTTTACGGCCGATTCAGATGAATTTTGGATTTCCATGATTTCCCTGATACTGAAACCTGAAATTTCGAAAAGTATGATACACTCCCTTTGATCGTCTGACAACTGAGCAAGTGCCTGATATAAATAAAAAATATCTGCGGCAGATTGCGGATCAGCGCTTTTGTCTGACAACTCAAAAATGAACTGGTTCTTTTCTACATTTGTTTCGCGCTTCTTTTGGTAATTATTACCTACTACTCTCACGCAAATACTGAACAAAAATGAAAGAAATGCATCTTTCGACTTTAACGTTTCGAATTTCTCATAAGCGATAACCAGGCTATCGTTCAGGATATCCCGAAAGTCCATATCTCCAAAAACCCTTGCCCTGCAGAAGCGTTCGAACCTGTCATGAATCGGTTCGTAGAGTTTCAGGAAATCTGCTTGTTTTTTGTCCATTATGTTTGCCGATCGGTTTGCGTACAACTATAAGTTTGACAAAGGTGGAAAAAGTTACATTGGTGGGAATAAAAAAGTAGGGACAGCTCGCGAGCTGTCCCTACTTTAATTGATATTCCAGATGGTTTACCTCTGCAAAACCACCTTTCCGCTCACCCAGGTTTTTCCAACAGGATAACGGATCAAATAAATTCCGGTGGAATATGCTCCCAGATCAACCTGAACGGTTCTTCCGGCTTCAATTTTGGTGATTGTCTGCAACAATTTCCCACTTAAATCGGTAATGTATAATTCCGGAATATCGGTTTCAGATAAAATATTGACAATACCATCTGTTGGATTCGGATAATAACTCCAGGTAACTTTTACCGGATCAGGAATCTGATGGTTCAACGAATCACGCACAGGAACGGAATCATTTCCGGGAACGCTGTCAGGAACAACTACAATTGAATCCGGATAATTCATTGCCAGATCAGGAATCTGCTGATCACAGTCTGGCATGTACGTATAGCTTTTCAGAATGCGGACAATCAGATCGTTTAATGTTTCCACATCGAACTTGTCCGTACTCGGAGCAATATGACTCCCGCCGATTCCACTGTGATTGGTCAAAAAGGTGTATGTTCCATTTGTTCCAAGGGCCATGGCCCGCATTAAATATTCGGTGCTTTTATTAATTCCGCTTGCGCCAATTGGAACAATACGAATTCCTTTTTCTGCTGCCTGTTTGGTTAATCGTTCCAATTTGGCCTGTACCTCCGGATTGTTGTGCGGAGGTGCATCTAAAATCAGGAACAAAACACGCGTTCTTGCGTTTTCACTCCATTGCAATGTGTTAATTGCCGTATCCAACGCACTTTCTACAGCTTCTTCGTAATCGCCACCACCGCCGGCATATTGTCCGTCTACGTAATGAACTGACTCTGATAAAATACGATTGAAATCCATTTTTTGAGTCAGATACAACTCATTCACTCCTTTATCTCTATAGAAAACATTTGCAAAACGGAAATTCAAAGTATTGCTGATTTGCTTTGATTTGAAAATAATATCATTCATCTCAGCTTTCAGGTAGTTCAACTCATCACCCATAGAACCTGTTGCGTCAACTACAAAAGCAATGTCCACATTTTCGATTTGCTGGCATTCTACCGTCAAAGCCATGTGATTGATCGATTCTTCAAAAGGAGTTACGCGGTCAATCTTTTTAGTCTGCCCCATATAACTTACTTCAATTGAAAGAGGACCAACCAAAACAGGGTTCTCGTTTTTAATTGTTAGCCAGCATTCTGCTTTTCCTGTATTATCTGTTTTGGTAGTGAAGAGTGTTTTTCTTCCTTCCAGCAACTTCACCGTTGCATCAACCAGAGGCAAGCCTGTTTTACCTTGTAACATCAGGGTATATCTTCCTTTCGGAGCAATATTCCATGAACTTTGATAAGTAGAAAGTTCAGAGCCAGTGATATCCTGCCACATTTTCCACTTAGAGAAATCATTTATTTCACCGGCAGTTAAAGCTCCGCTTTTCACTTGATTCGCTGTGGTAGGAGGAGGCGCAAAAAGCCCGTCTGTTAATCCTAATCCGGAAACTGTAGATTTTGGAACCAAAGGAGGACGAGATTCATCTCTCGCCTTTTCCGATTCTCCGCTTGACCAGCTGTATGCCTTCGTTCCACCGGAAACGGTAGAAAGCGTTGTGGTCTCAGTATATGCGACTCCAATCGATTTCTCGCTGTTAAGTTTAGGAGCTGGTTGTGTTTTCGTCTTATCAGCCTGGGCTGTAAAATCATTCATTTCGTCAGATTTCACAGCAATTTCCTTTGTTATTGGAAGATAACCGGCATAAGAAACAACACAGGTATATTTTCCGGTATCAAGCGGAATATGGAAATTTCCTGCTCTATCCGTTAAAACAGATGCTACCAGTTTACCATCCTGATAAACATCCACATTACCATAACTTAAAGCGGCTTTACTTTCAGCAGCATTGAAATTTCCGTTCAAAGATTGAGCAAACGAAAAAGACCCAATAAAAAATGAAAATAGAAGTAAGATAGTTGTTCTCATAATCGGTCAAATTTGTAATTCGACTGTTATTACAAGCTCAGGCACTTTTGGTTCAATCAACAGTGAATTCTTCCTGTTTTTCTTTTTTTCCCTGTTCTTTTAATTTCTCAAAAGTCTGATTGAGCTTGGTTTGCTTCTTCTCCTTTTCTTTTTTCACCTCGACAGGATCAACCTTCTCTTCTTCACCAAACTTAATCTCAAGGACTTCGCGCTGTTTTACTTTTGGCTGGTAGGTTTTCACCGTAGTGTCTTTCTTGAAAAGTCCCAGTTCTGATTTTAGAATTGACATCGTTTCTGTTTTGACCAGTTCTCTGTTTTCACGCGCCTGTTCTTGTTTTGAATCTTTATCCCATTCAATGGTCGGATCATCCAGGTTTCCATACATACGGACAAAAATCTTGATTCCTGTATTGTCATCCTCCACAATTCCGAATTCAGATTCATCTTTCCTGACTTTCAAATCCCGCATCCGGAAAGCAAAACGGTAATCGATGTCGTTATTAAATGTATGCGTTCCAATAGTTGTAATATCGAGAGCAGAAGAATGGATCTCCATTTTCGGTATGTAAATGGTACTATTTTTAATGAAAATGGTGTTCTCGAGTGTTTCGAATTTGATATTGTCGAGCTTGCCTTCCAGCGCTTCCACATCTCTGCTTTTCAGAACAACTCGTGTTTTCGGGGTTTTCAGATCGGCAGTGAGCGCTTTGAACGTACTCACATTCTTTAAACTTCCATTGAACACTTTCACTTTCATTTCTGCCTCGATCTTCTTTTTAATAATCCCTTCACTGAAAGAAAACGGTGCTTTCAGATCAAGAAGAATTTCAGCTCTTCCGGAAATATTTTCAGCAGTGATAACGTCCTGATCGAAATTATTCCACTCTTTAAACAACGGGCGGAATTGGATATCAGATGAATAAAGAGAACTAGCCATTTGGAAATATTCCGGGGCAGTTTCGTTAATAACAACCGTTCCGGAAACACTTGCATCTGCAGATCTCCCGAAGAGTTTGCTGATTTTCAATTGTCGTGGGCCAACCTGCATATTTCCATGCAAATCTTTGAAATAATGTGAATCCAATTTCAATTTACGAATGTCCAGAACAACAGAACCGTCGATTTGATCGGGCAGCATAAATTCACGCAGCCCATTTGCACCTGTTTCTCCGAGTGTAAGGGAATTCGTAAAATCAGCCAAATCAATGTGCTTGGAATCGGCTGTTACATCAACTGTAAGATTTGTTCTGTTTTGAAGGAAGCCATCAATATTGTTGAAGTACCCGTTCAGGAATAGTTCCGATGAGCCTAAATGCACTTCACATTTCTGCAAGGCAGCTTCCGTTCTGTTCAACAGCAATGTCCCGTTAATATTCTCAAAAATCCGGGAATCGTGTTCCATTTGGAATCTGGAATTTTTGAATTGCGCCGAACCGCTTCCTTCTACTATTTCAATTTCTGGTTCATTTTCAACAAATATGGTCTGCAGATCGAATACAGTTCTCAAATCAACTTTACCAGAAACCGTTTTCATTTTCGGAAAGTGGAAAAGTGCGTGGAGCATCGCTAAATCTACAGCCCCGTTTGCTTTTCCCGAATAGCGCGGCGCATTGAAATGCTGAATCATACATGCTCCGTTAAAAGCTCCGGAAGCAGAGAGGAATGACAAATTTTTCAGGGCTAATTCTTCATTTCCCTTACCTTTCAGCGTTGAATAAATTCCATTGAGCTGGATCGAAGAAACGGTAACGTTGTTCTCAGGTTCGGTCAATTTTCCGTTGTGAATATTGAAACTGCAATCAATTAATGGAGACGATTCAGCCCGCAATTCATTGTCTAGTTCCAAATGGAAATCTACTGTTCCGCTTCCTTTAAAACGGTCTATCTGATCCACTTCAGTTGCGCTCAGATTGTTTGCAACGTCCTGAAAGCTGAGTTTCTCAGCACTTACCTCCGTATGCAATGAACTGTCCTGCAACAGCAAATTGAACGAAAAAGGAAGTTTTGCTAAGACCACTTCCCCATTAGGAATACTGATCGTGTTTTTCTCATTGTCAACATTTACGGAACACCTCGCCAGAGCCGGCTTATTCACTACAAACGGAACTAAGCCATTCTGAATTTTCTGAATAGTCATAGAAGCATTTGTGGCAACGGTAAATTTCTTTGCATCGAAGCTTCCGTTTAAAAAAGCCTCATGAATTTTCGCTGAATAAATCTGTTCGGAAACCTGATTGGAATAGATAAACTGAATCTCATTCAATTCAATGCCCTTTAGTTTCACATCAAAGTCGGATGAACTATTGTCTTCAGATTCTTTAAGAATATCATAATTTTCCCTGCCCTTCTTGTCAATCTTCAGATGTACGGTTCCGTTATTGATTTCCAAGGCTTTCACGTGGTAACGCTCGTTCCAAACGTCCCATGGATTAAACTTCAGACGCATTTGATCTGCCTGAAACAAGGTGTCTAAGCGCGTGCTGTTAGGAACTGCATCCTGAATAAAAACTTCATTAAAGTCAATAGATAAATTAGGGAATGTTGCCCAAAAGGTCAAATCTATTTCTTTTACCCGAACTTCTGATTTAAGATTTTTATTGATTTCTCCAACTGCATAATCAATAATTTCTTTTTTGTAGATGACTAATAACAACGTAATGATCAGCATCAATGACAACGTAATTGACACCAACCAAATAAGAGTTTTCCGCAGGTAACGCCACCATCCCTTCATAATACAAAAATACACCGACAAAATCCGGAGATCCTATCTTTTATTAGAAGTAATCAACGTTCCATTCTTAATAGCTTTAGTTTATTAATCCTACAAGTCGTATAAGTTACATCAAAGCAAAAAATCTCTGCCTGTTGTTACAAGCAGAGATTTCCAATATTTATTTTTTAATTACGGTCTTTTAACGGGTGCCGGAGCAGTTCTTGGTGTCGGAGCAGGAGTCGGTGCCGGGGCAGGTGTTGCTTTTGGCGCCGGCGCTGGTTTCGGAGCTGGTGCAGGTGTTGGTCTCGGAGCCGGTGTTGGTGCAGGACTTGACGTTGATCTGCTCGGAGTTGAAGAACTTGATCCTGAACCAGAACTATTTGAATTTCCCGAACCAGATGTTGCCGGAGAAGAAACCGTTTGTTTATTAACACGGATCACTTTTCTTTCCGGTTCAATTGGCGGTTCATACGGATTTGGCTCTTTTGTTGTTGTTCCAGTTGCTGTTCCGTTACCGCGAGTAATCGGTTCACTTCCGGAACCAGTTTCCGTCGGAGTAGTTGTACTAGTTTCTCTCGGTTGAGCAATAACACCACCTGTTCCCGCACCAGAATCTCTTGAAATAGTTTCTGAACCTACATCCGAAGTTCCGGTTGGTTCACCACCACCACGAACAGGAGGGTTTGGTGTTGAGCTAACTCTTCCTGTAGTTCTCCCACCCGGATTTACATTTGGTACCGGAGTGGTAATCGGAGTTGTAATTGGTTCGCGAACAACAACAGGAACTGATGGTTGCGGTGTTGGAGGAATTCGCAGGAATCCGTTATCGTAAATACAAGCGTTCAAAGATGCTCCTGTAAACCCTTGACGTTCACAATCTCTTCTTGCTCTGTCACGATCAGATTGGTTTAAGTCACCAATTGTTTGATAAACTCTAGGGAAACTCGCATCCGTGAATGAAGCTGTACTTTGACCGAAACCGTAATCAAACAAAGATGTTTGCGGGGTAACTCTCCAGTAAGATGCGAAATCTTGTGCAAGGAAAGCCTGGTATTGACGTTGAAGTGCATCTGATGAAGCATCTGAAGATGCAAAAACACCCATGTTCATATTTGGTTGTCTTCCGTTCACATCAAAATCATCGTTCTGACGACCGTTGGCATTTCCAAGAACGCCATCATATATATCAGCACAAGGGAAAATTTCTACGGCAACATTTACAAAATCACCGGAACCAAAAGTTCCTCTATCCAATTTTACACGTTCGCCGGTAGGCCAGGTAACGATGTAATCATTTTTTGTAGCCGTAATAACCCCGCCGTGATTCAGATAGTAAGTTCCGTTTTCAACATAAACTGCCTGACCGTCAACCCTAAAAGGCGTAGATCTGTTTCCGTCAGGGAAAGTAGAAGCATAATAACAAACGCGATCACCGTTCACCCACATTGCAACTGCGCTATTCAGGGAAACACTTTCGCCTTCAGCGCGCTGACGCGTTTGAACGATCATGTGTCCGGATTGTGACTTAACCAGGTTAAATTCTCCAACCGTTTGGAAAGAGAACGAAGCACCATCAAAAGAAGTCAAATGCGGATCTCCGTATGTTCTTCCTTGAGCAGCACTGCAAACAGGCCGGGAAACGAACTGATTCACAGTGTTCCATTGTTGTCTGCTGGAACTGTCGGAACTATTTGTTTGCGCAGTAACAATTCGCTGCACATTGCCCCGAACATTCGCCGGCATAGCCATATACATTTCAGCTGGTGCGAATTTCTCCGGAAAATTGCGATCAGGTATCTCCTGGTTCGTAGACATTGCTTCCATGCTGTTAGCAAGCCACTCACCTCGTACCTTATCCCAAGCAACCATTTCTGAACGAACACTGGCAAACTGAGTTGTAAATGAGGAAGTCTGAGCAAAGGAGTTTCCTAAGCCAGAAATTAATAAAAGGGGTAAAACAAGTTTTTTCATAACGCTTTGTATTAAAGACTTTTCGGTAAAGACAATAAGCGTACCAAAAAAGCAACCATTAACAAATTGTTTTTAATCTAACTTTTTATACGTTTAGTTGTGAATTTTTTGTTAATTATCTAATAACAACCGTACCAAAAAAGCCTGTAAAAAGCTGACTATCAATTATTATTAACAAGCAACCAAAGATAAGAACAAATCGTTTAGCAATTACTTAAAAATCCTACTATGAAACAGTTGAAATTAATCTCAGTGTTATTTATTGTTCCATTCGTTGGCGTTCAGGCATCGGCTCAAATGACCTATTCGAACGTTACCGATCTTCAAACCCTTATTACGAATATCTTCGGTGTTCAATGCCAGGGCGTATCGAACGTGAGTATACAAGGTGCCGGTCCGCAGATTGCACGTTTTGAAAACGGCTCATCCTTAGGCGTAAACAGCGGGTTGGTACTTTCTACCGGAATACCGAATTATTCCAGTATGTCTTCCGGCAATTTTTCAAATTACGGACTGGGTATGCCCGGTGATAATGATATTATCCTGTACGGAAATTTACAGGGGCAAGGAGCCGGAAGTTTTGATGCGATAGCAGTTCACTTTGATTTTACCCCGATTATTTCAGACACTATTCGTTTCAATTATATTTTTGCTTCCGAAGAATATCCGGAATATTCGAACACACCGTATAATGACAGATTCTTGTTTTTGGTTTCTGAGAATGGCGGAACACCCGTTAATATTGCCCAGGTTCCCGGAACAACCATTCCTGTTGAGATCAACTCAATCAATCAAATTGTGAATCCACAGTACTACAACGATAATCTTGCAGGACCGAATTCAACAAATTTCGTTTTTGACGGGTATACTGTTCCACTTGAAGCAAAATTCTTTGCACAGGTTGGAAGCACCTACCATATCAAATTGGTTATTTCAGATGTATCTGATGATGTTTTTGATTCTGCTATTTTCCTTGATGAACAAGAGTCGTACAACGACATAAACGGAAATTTAACTGTGAACGGACAGGTTGCAGAAGGTTTACTTGAAGTCTTCAATTTTGTTCAGGACACCCTGGTAGCTCTTCCAGTCGAAACAGTCGCAGTTTCAAACGGAACGTATCTGATTGATAGTCTTCCTACAGGAATGTACCATGTGCGTTTTACTCCTGATCCTGTATTATTTCCCGGAACAGCACCGTTATATTTTGCAACCAGTTCAACGTGGACAGGTGCAGATGCTATTGGATTGCCATGCTATTTAAGCAATGCAGATATTGATGCAGATACGTTGAATGTTCTTGACGGAACAAGTTCTGTTTCCGGAAATATTGTAGTTGATACTTCTTATGTAAAATCGCTCACTGTTCCGTTTGAAGGAGCTCTCCTTTTATTAAAATCGGTGTCAACAAATGAAACCAAAGGTTTTGCCTTTTCTGATGTGAACGGTGATTTTACAATTGAAAATGTCCCTGCGGACGATTATTACCTTTTAGTAGACGTTCCATACATTCCGCATACAGACACTTTGGTTTTCAATGTCCCGGAAAACAGCGATGTTGAGGGAGTAGATTACGCCATTCTTACCGAAGGAATAACGAGCAATGGAACACCTTATCTTGGTATTCATGAAAACACAAAATTAAACTGGGGTATGAGCCCGAACCCGGCAAACCAATTTGTTACGGTAACTTCTGAAAACGTTACGCAAACTATTCGCGTGCTTTCCATTAACGGAACCCTTTTATTGGAAACACCATCAAACGGATTGAAAACTACACTTGACCTGCAAGGATTTGCTCACGGGGTTTATTTGATCCAACTAGATGATTACGCACCGAAGCGTTTGGTTTTAACGAACTAACAGAAAACTCTATCACATAAAAAATCCCCGGCACTTTCCGCCTCGGGCGGATTCAGTGACCGGGGATTTTTTTGAAGTGTCTTACAATTATTTCGCTGCAGCGAATTTCTTTGCGACTGTATCCCAAGAGATTACATTAAAGAATGCATTGATGTAATCCGGTCTGCGATTTTGGTAGTTCAGGTAGTATGCATGTTCCCAAACATCTAATCCAAGAATTGCTGTTCCTTTACAACCTTCTCCCATAAGCGGGTTATCCTGGTTAGCAGTTGAGCAAATCTCCAATTTTCCATCAGTTACACACAGCCATGCCCAGCCAGAACCGAAACGAGTAGCAGCAGCTTTTGCAAATTCATCTTTAAAATTCTCAAATGTTCCGAACGCATCCAGGATTGCTTGCTTCAATTCTCCTGTTGGTTCACCACCTGCATTAGGTGCCATGATTTCCCAGAACAAGTTATGATTCCAATATCCACCACCATTATTTCTAACAGCCGGTTTATCTTTTCCTAACTTCAGAATTTCTTCAATTGTTTTCCCTTCCAAATCAGTTCCGGCAATTGCGTTATTCAAATTAGTTGTATATGCCTGGTGATGTTTTGAATGGTGTATTTCCATTGTTCTCGCATCAATATGTGGCTCAAGAGCATCGTATGCATAGGCCAATTTTGGTAATTCGAATGCCATGTTTTCTATATTTTTTGTTGAATAACAAATGTAACGATTAGATGTTAGAATAACATGCGGAAAATAAAAATGTCCAACTAAAACAACTGTCGAAAATACTATGTACTGAATAACAAAAGTAGCCCCCCAGTACCTTAATCCTCCAAAATGGGAGTGAATAATATATTAATTTCGCGCCAATATTGGTGAATCAGAGACACTGGAAACAAAGTGTTCTTGAGCACTCAAATCTTTACTGTGCTACACTGAAAGCTATACTGCATCAAGTATAAGACCAAATTAAAATGTCGGAAAACACTACAACGCAACCTGCAACTTCCGCTCAACGCAAGAAGAGTCGATTTATAGTTTTTTACAAAGAATCGATACTATCAATCAAGACAGTTGATGTTTCATATTTCACACTCGAAAAGGGAAGCGTACAGCTTTTCACCCTAAGTGGGAAAGGCTATCACCTGAAAGGAAGCCTGTCGGAAATTTCAGAGCTTCTAGATCCTCAGCTCTTCTTCCAGGTTAGCAGATCCTCAATTGTTTCGTTCGAGGGTATTGACAGAGTAGAAACTTATTTTGGTCAGCGGGCAATGATCTTCATGAAATCATCAGGCAAAATACTTGTCACCAAAAGTCGCTTACCTGCTTTTCTGGAATGGCTTGATCAGTAAACTTGATCTACAGTCTTTTTAGTCGGTTCAAATCCGTATTCAGGCATTTCAGCTCACAAATTAGCTGTTTCGGACTTTCCAGCTGAATCGATTTAGGAATTTTGCTCTTCTTTGCGGACGATTTAAACACTATGAGAACTTCTGTAAACTACTCCAAGCAAAAATCTGTTCAAACACTCTTAACTATTTGTATTATCACTGCATACTCTTTGCTATGCAGTCCTGTGATTTCAAACGCACAATGTTCAGCACCACCCGTGCAGCCAACATGCGCAAGTGGAATTGAACTGATAGACAACGACAATCTAACAGTTGGCATAACAAGAGTCGTAACGGGAACGTCAAACTTTAGCGGTTTAACAGTTAACGGCGGAACATTAATTGTTTGCGGTACACTAAATCTTTCAGCAATTACTTTCACTTCAGGAACCATTTACGTTTGCGCCGGTGGAAACTTAAGTGTAACAACAGGTGCGGCGGTGGTTTTCGGATCTAACTGCAGTTTATACAACTATGGTTATGTTTATTTCTCAAGCAGTATAGTAACCGGGCCGAACAATCTCCTGATGAACTGTACATTGTCCTCACAATTCAACATTACATTCAATCAGTTGGTAATTCAGGGCCCAAATACCCAGTTCGTAAATTACGGATCGTTTACATCCAGCTATTTCATTGTTCAAAGTAATAATTCACCCAATCCCATTTGTTCGGGAGCCGGATCAGCGATAGAAACCGGAACCATGATCAATCAATATCCGGATGCGTTCACTTCACCAAGTGGTCAGTCATGTATTGAAATCTATAGTCAGGTAATAAACTCACAGCAAATGACTACTACTTCCAACGTAAACATTTGTTATTTTGGGAGCAGCGCAGCAGGTTTAAATTTCGGAAGCGCAACAGTTTCCCTGAACTGTAACTCATGTTCCATTGCACTTCCGGTAGACGACATTCAGCTTCAGGGCAACTGTATAAATGAACAAATTAAACTACGCTGGACAGTAGAGTCTGAACATGATTGTTCGAAATACGACGTGCAGCTTTCAGAGGACGGAACCACTTTCAACAATATTCGGGAGATAAATTGTTCAGGGCCGTCGTTAACACCTTTGAGTTATGAATGTCTTTTGAACGTTACACCGCTTGCCCATTACTATGTGCGTATTAAGCGATCTGATATTGACGGAAACGAAAGCTTTTCAGATCCATTGGTATTGAATTGTTTGCTGGGAAGTACCATTGATATTTTCCCAACCTATGTAGTCGGTTCACAAATAACTGTGAAGTCCGATGACCGAATAGTAGCAATCAACATGTACGCAATGGACGGCCGAATGGTTAAGAATTTCGCTATTGAACCAAATCAGAATAGTATTGTTTTAGATATTGGAAATGAAACTGCGCTTGGCCAATATTTATTGACAGTTGAAACACCTGCAACGCGGGTAGATAAACTCATCCATATTGCTCACTAGCGATTAACATAGTTGGAACCGGAACGCAGGGAATTAAGTCTCTGCGTTTTTTCGTTAACTCGAAAATTTCCTTTTCTGAACAATTTATCGGCCGTTTCAGCATTAATGAATCAGAAACAACTAAAAACAGACTTGTTTCTTTTATTAATTTAACGAATGGCTGGTGTGATTTTCGAAAAAGAACACGAACTTAGCCACTTGAAAATTTTATGTACATGGTCAACCCAAAATTGGTTCATACTTTACTCTTCTTTTTTACAATCTGTGCTTCGCTAAGCTGGTCTCAGCCAAAATCAAATGTTATTGATAAAATTGTAGCGCAGGTGGGAGATAACATTATTCTCTACTCTGAACTTCAGGGACAAAAACAATCTATTCTTGAAAACGGCGGGACACTTGGTGAAAACATCGAATGCGAATTGATCGAACAAATGTTGTATCAGTTTTTGCTTGTGAACCAGGCAGAACTTGACAGTATTATGATTTCGGATGAGCAGGTTGATGCTGAAATGGAGAACAGAATCAGACAAATTGAGCTTTCCATGAAAGGAAAAAGAGATGAAAAAGGTGAGCCCATTACCTTCGAATCGTTCTATGGAAAATCTAAAAGTGCTGTAAAAGACGAATTCAGAGTAGATATCAAAAAACGTCTTCAGGGCCAGGAAGTTGAGCGCGGAATAACCGGAGCGATCAGTGTTTCACCAAGAGAAGTTGAATATTTCTTCGACGGCATTCCAAAAGACAGTTTGCCTTATATCAATAGTCAATTGAGTTTTCAGCAAATTGGAATTCTTCCCACAATAACAAAGCTCGATAAAGAAATTGCTAAAAACAAGCTGGAAGATATCCGCAAACAAGTCGTTTCCGGAAAAGTGTCTTTTGCCGGAGCAGCAACTATTTATTCTGAAGATTTAGGAAGTGCTCAGATTGGCGGACGAATTGAAGCCACAAAAGGAATGATGGTTAAACCCTTTGAGCAAATGGCCATGGGGAATTTAAAACCAGGTGATGTTAGTCCGGTATTTGAAACAGAATTCGGCTATCACATTATGCAAATGGTTGAACGTTTGGGAGACGATTACATTGTAAATCATATTCTTGTTTCAGCAAAACCAAGCATTGATAGTTTGAATGCTGCCGCCATGCGTATTGAAAAATGTTATGAATTGCTGGTAGCGAATAAAATTACCTGGGAAGATGCCGTAATTCTTTATTCGAACGATAAGAATACCAAAGAGAATAAAGGATTCATCACAAACCCGTATACCGGAGAACAAAAATGGAGCGTTGAAAACATCAATGATGTAGATCCTCAAATGTTCTTATTAACAGACGGATTAGCGATCAATCAAATTTCAGCACCAATCAATTACCGTGATTTTATGGACAGAACGGAAGGTTTCCGAATTGTTCGTTTGGCTGAAAGAACAGAACCGCATATTGCCAATTTAAAAGACGATTACAACTTATTTCGTTCACTTGCAGAAGAAAAAAAGAGAAATGATGCTACTTTAGCATGGATCAAATCGCGTATTTCAACTGCTTATATCCGAATTGACCAGGATTACAACCAGTGTGTTTTTAATTCTGATTGGAGACAAACGAAAACTAACTGATGAAGCGAATGATGTACCACCATCATTTCGTCATTACTAAATAAAAATACTACATGTCAGACGTTGAAACTTTAAAACAACTTGTTAACGACTATAAACGCTTAAAACAAGAAATACACCAGGTAATTGTTGGGCAGGATGAAGTAGTAGATCAGGTATTGATCTCAATTTTTTCCCGCGGGCACTGTTTACTTGTGGGAGTTCCGGGATTAGCTAAAACACTTTTGGTAAACACTATTGCGGAAACTTTGGGTCTATCTTTCAACCGAATCCAGTTCACACCCGATCTAATGCCTTCGGATATTGTTGGTTCTGAGATTTTGGATGAGACCAGACATTTCAAATTCATCAAAGGGCCATTATTCAATAACATTGTTTTGGCAGATGAAATTAATCGTACACCTCCAAAAACGCAATCTGCCTTACTGGAAGCAATGCAGGAAAGAAGAGTAACGGCTGCGGGAACAACATACACTTTACCTCATCCATTCTTCGTGCTTGCAACGCAAAACCCTATTGAGCAAGAAGGAACCTATCCTTTGCCAGAAGCTCAGTTAGACCGTTTCATGTTCAATATTTGGGTAGATTATCCGAGTTTCGTTGAAGAATTGGCGATTGTAAAAAGTACCACAAACGATTCAAAGATTGATTTGAAACCCATTGTAAGTGGTGAGCAAATTGCCCAATACCAGGAGTTAATCCGTAAAATACCAGTTGCTGACAATGTACTGGAATACGCAGTAAAACTGGTTGCTAAAACAAGAAAAGACAACGCACTTGCTCCACAGATAACAAAAGACTTCATTTCCTGGGGAGCCGGTCCACGTGCATCACAATACTTGATTATTGGTGCCAAATGCCATGCTGCCCTAAACGGAAAATTATCTCCGGACATTGAAGATGTAAAAGCTGTTGCAACACCAATATTAAGACACCGAATTGTTCGCAATTACCGTGCTGAAGCGGAAGGCTACAGTGCTGACAGGCTGGTTGCAGAGTTAATGAAATAATTGATCAAAAAAATCTTATAAAAACAGTCGGGGCGAATAATTATTTGCCCCGACCTCGTCACTAACAGAATAATTTCTTTTATCGGGGAAGTGCATATTTCATCAACCAAAAATTTGTGAAAACACTGAATTTCACGTATCTTAACTAGTTATTTACAGTTTTTGTGAATGAATCAAAATTAGTTTTTTCGATTACAAACAAATGGACTGTGAATAAAATACGGCAATTGCGCTATCGGGAGAAATACAGGATTTACAAGGCTTCTGGCACTTACGAACAACGTTACGGTAACAACTCTAAAACATGAAAAGGAAATGAAACTACTCTTCAAATTATTTTTGAGTCATGAAAAATGCACCTTCGTTACATGCACTCATTGCATTAATGGACGATCCGGACGAGCTGATTTACCAGCATGTTAAGGATCAACTGTTAGCTGCAGGCAAGGATGTGATTCCTATTTTGGAAACGTCCTGGGAGGAACGTGACTATGGTTTACTGTTTCAATCGCGGATAGAATCGCTTATTCACGAGATACAGTTTGAGTGGTGCAAACATCAATTAGTTAACTGGTATGAGCAGCCAACAAAAGATTTGCTTGAAGGAGCTATTATCATTGCGCAGTACCAATATCCGGGATTAGACCCGAAAGCCATCTGCGGGCAGGTAGAACGCATTCGCAAGGCCGTTTGGTTAGAGTTGAATCCTCATCTTACCGCATTCGAAAATGTCTCCATCTTAAACAAGGTGTTTTTTGAGCAATTTGGTTTCGTGGGAAACTCGAAAAATTACACTTCACCGCTCAATTCTTATATCAATACCGTATTGGAAAGTAAGCGGGGAAATCCCTTAAGTTTAAGCATTATTTACAGCGTTGTAGCACAGCAGCTCGGACTTCCAATCTATGGTGTGAATCTGCCGAATCATTTCATTTTGGCATATATGGACCAACACGGTGTAAATCAGTTTATTTCTGATGCGAATGAATATGGTGTTTTGTTTTACATCAATACTTTTTCAAAAGGTTCGATGTTTCAGAAAGACGATATCACTCAATTCCTGAAAGGATTAAACATAACCCCGAATGCAGCACATTTTCAACCCTGCTCCAATTCAGATATTTTAAGGCGAATGATCACCAACCTGATTGCTTCGTTTCAGCAAGTCGGTAATGTAGAAAAGGTGAATGAGCTGACAGAGTTACGAACCATTCTTGGGTAATTCTCAAAACAATGAATACCGTTGCTTATTTTGAAATCCAGTCTTCCGATCCTATTCGTGATAAGCTGTTTTACGAAACTGTTTTCGGCTGGAAATTCATAAAAGAAGAATTTGTTCCTATTGAATATTACCGGATAGAAACAGAAGGAATGTATGGCGGTTTATTGAAACGACCAGCTCAAATTCCACCATCTGAATGTGGAACAAATGCTTTCACATGTTCTATACAAGTTGTCAATTTTGATGAAACGGAGGCAATCATCCTGAAAAACGGTGGGAAAACAGCACTCCCCAAATTTGCCATTCCGGGAAGGTGCTGGCAAGGCTATTTTCTGGATTTAGACAATAACACTTTCGGGATTTTCGAGGTTGATGAGAAAGCTGGTTGATTATCGATTCTCAAAAACACGAGCTTGAAACTCGCGCTAGCACACGAGAATGCCGGTTAATTTCTAAAAGGCACGAGCCGAAGCCCGCGCCAGTTATCTTTAATTTGCGATTAGTTTCAAAATGCGCATGTGCAGCTGAATCAAAGTCAGATTCTGAATGGCAATTTTGGTGGTATTGGTTCTTAGATCTATGGAATGTATGTCGAAAGTCAACGATTCATGGTTCGGATAATCGGCTCTAAGCTTTCCGTTGATCTGTTCAACAAGTTCGCAAACGTGCTCCCATTTTCCCTGAATCGATCCATTCAAAATACGCGACATTGCTTCTTCCTTAGGCAATTTACTATACGCTTCATCTTCCGTCATCGCCTCGAATTCCTGCTTCGTTAATCCAGTCGAAGTGAGAATGATTAGCTCTTTCAATTCTGAGATAGACTCATCCAGTTTAACAACCTGTTTCTGCAAATTTGCTACATCGGCTTTGTTTGCGCTGACCGCATGGGGCTGGTCGATTTTCTCAACCTCCTCAGTCAATAAACGATAAGCCTGCTGATTCGACTCTTCCAGTTTTGTGGAATAACCTAAATTGTACATAGCGAATAACAATCCACCGCATGCCATCATTAAAACGGAATTAACCGTTGTATTGAATTTCAATTCAGGTCTCCTCACTCTGGAAAAGAAATAGAGCGGAACGTAAATGAATGTAAATCCAATCAATCCGCAAAGCATCAGAATATTGGCTCCAGGCCAGTGCATCATTTTGAACAAAAAGCCCAATGAAGTTCCAATTCCGATTAAAAAACCAAGGCTTAACACCCATTTATCGGTTTTACTCACTTCGTCCCTGAATTTCAGAGCAATCATTAATGGCAGAAATAGTAAGCTGAATATTGCGATTCCTAAAACGAATGCAATTCCTGCTCCTGGTAGATGGAGTACTTTCAGTACGGAACCCGTTAAGGTTAGTACTGCAGCTGAAAGTCCTGAGATATTTACTGTTTTTTTCATGGCGTAAAAATGTTTGAAGGTTAATAACAATTCTGTTTCCTCCTGAATTTCACGCAAGTTGTCGTTAAAAAATCGAGGCAAGAGCCGTTGAAAGAACTGGTCAAAGTTGTCTGTTTCAGACATTTCATTCTCAATGATGCAGCACATGTGATCAAGTAGGTTATATTGCAGATCTTCAATAGTAACCCCACGTGCTTCAATTTCACGAAGAATAAAATCAACTTGCTCGTCCGAAACTCTAACCATTTCCAGTTCCTGGCTCTAAATTCAACAAAAACTTCATGGTATTCATGAAATCTACCAATTCGTTTACTTTTTCTCTGGCTGTCGACTGCCCTTGTTCGGTGAGTGTGTAATACTTTCGTACCCGTTTCCCTATGAACACTTGTTCCGTTTGCAATTCACCCTGTGACTCGAGTGCATGCAATGTAGGATAAAGTGCTCCTTCGGTAATTTGGATTTTCTCCCCTGTGAGATCTTTGACGCGCTGGCTGATTTCATAACCGTACATTCTGCCGTTGTCCTTGAGCAGATTGAGAACGATTGTTTTGAGCGTACCTTTTAGAAGTTCTGATGAATACATAGGACAAATATACATAAGAATATTATGTATACAAATTTATACCCAAGAAACTTAGGTATAAAACACTGTTAAAAATAAAAACTCACTATATAACAACCGATTACAGAAAACAAAAACATGTTTTTTACTGAAAATTAAATTAGAAAGATGATTGTTGAAATGAACTTTTTGACTAAATTATATAAGAAAGCCACTTTTATGGGAGCAAAAAAGAAACATATTTTTGATCATCGAACGAATAGAAATGCGGAATTAGGGTTCGTTGTATCAGCTTCGGCAAGGATTCAAATATTACAATATTTGGATAATCATTTATTCATCAATGTTCCTATTTTGGAACGGTTGATTCCATTGCATCAGAAAACGATTAATCATCATATTAGTTTGATCGAGCGGGCCGGATTGATTCAAGGGTCTTATATTGGCAATATGTATTTCTGGTCGAAAAATGATAAAATGACAGATGATTGGGAAAAAATCCGCTGGGCATTTACTTAGGATAAGTGTACACTTATCCTTCCTTTACCACGGTAACTATTGGATTTCGTTAAGCAGTTTGAAACGAACAAAAGAGTATTACATCGTCTGAACACTTTGATATCAAAGGAAAATCAATAGGAAAATCGAAATACAAACCCATCCCACATACTCGGGATAAGTGTACACTTATCCTTCTGTTACCATGGTAATTATTTGATTGTTTCAGAAAATAATACCTTTGTCAAAAGCCGAACACTCCAAAATGGAACAAAAACTCCTCGATTATTTCTCCAAAATTCTCCCGCTAACCCCGGAAGAAATCGATGCAATTGTAGCCACTCTCAACATTCAAACCTACCCGAAAGGAACACTACTCTTAAAAGAAGGACAAATATCCTTGGAAGCCTATTTTGTTCTGGAAGGCTGTGTAAGGCAATACTACCTGATAGACGGGGAAGAAAAAACAAATAACTTTTTTACGGAGGAACAGTGGGTGATTTCCATGCAGAGCATGACGAACAGCGAACCATCCAAACACTTTCTGGAATGTTTAGACGAATGCATCCTGGTTGTTGGGAATCGTGAAAAAGAAGAACTTCTATATAGTCAATTCCCCAATCTGGCAACTGTTTCACGCAGAGTGATGGAAAAAGTGTTTGCAGAACAACAAGAACAAACGGGGTCATACTTTACCGATACCCCGGAAGAACGATATTTGAATCTGCAGAAAAATCGACCTGCGCTTTTACAGAGAGTTCCGCAATACATTATTGCAAGTTATATTGGAGTTAAACCGGAATCGTTAAGTAGAATCAGGAAAAGACTGGCAAACTCTTAGCGCACAACTCTATTCCAAAACACGAATTGCGACATTCCCGCGTTTGTGTCCCAAGTCAACATAACGGTGGGCCTCTGCAATTTCTTCCAGTGGAAAAATACAATCTACAACAGGTTTGAACTGGCCGCTATCTACTAAATCTTTCAGAACAATCATTTCTGCAGCTGATTCTTTGATAACACCCGTGAGTATATTACATCCGGTCATTCTCGCAAAACCAGCCCGTAACATTTGTGGAAATCCTGCAGCACCTAAAATGAGTACTCCGTTCTTTTTTAACGCTAGAATACTTTTAGAAAAAGACAATTTATTGACTGCTTCATAAATCACATCATATCGTTCAGTCAAAGTGAAAAAATCTTCTTTGGTATAGTCGATTACATGATCTGCACCCAGTTCTTTCATCAAATCACCATTCAACCCGCTGCATACTGCCGTTACAACTGCACCTTTTGACTTAGCCAATTGCATAGCAGCAGATCCAACTGCCCCTGAAGCACCGTAGATCAAAACTTTTTGTCCGGACTGAATATTCGATTTCTGAATAAAATGAAGTGCTGTAGTTCCTCCAAACGGAATTGTTGCCGCTTCTGAATGAGAGATGGATTCTGGTTTCAGGGATAAAGTAGCACTTTCCTGAAGACACAAATACTCGGCATAAGTGCCAAATCGCATTCCTGTTGAACCAAAAACAGAATCACCTATCTGATAGTTCCTAACATTCTCACCGATTTTCACAACTTCACCTGAAAAACTGGTTCCAAGGATAGAATGACGGGGCTTCTTAAACCCAAAGATCAAACGAATAGCCCATGGATCCGCCTTTCGCATTCGAACATCGCCTGAATTAACCGATGTTGAGTGAACCCGAATCAATAACTCGTCTTTGGCAGGTTCCGGTATTTCTAACGTAACAATCTGAAGAACTTCCGGAGCGCCATATTCAGAACAATCAACTGCTCTCATTGTTTGCTTTTTCATGAAACAAAAATAGGGACCATCAAAAGCAATCACATTGACTTAAGTTAAGAAATGCAGGCTTAACTATGCTTTATCCAAACTCACCTCCAGATTCATTTCCTTAATTGCATCAATTAATTGTGCTGTAGGCTCAATTTTCAACTTGCGTGAAGGCATTTTTAATTCCATTTCACTCAAACGGTCTACGATAGTAAACTGAACGGAACAATTACCTTCCGATTCATTAAATAATGTTTCCAACTTCGTCATAACCAACTGATCCAGTTCTTTCAAACCAATGGTAATGTTCAGGTTGACTTTATTATTCTTCAGCAAATCTGATAAGGGTTCAATTCCAACAATGTTGAATTCCAGTTTGCGTTCTTTGGTAATTTTATCCGGATAACGGCTTTCTTCTACTTTTCCGCGAATAGCCACGAAAAGATCTTTCACCATCATGTGACGGAAACGGAGATAAGAATCCTGGAAAACGTATAAACGGTGATTGTGCGTGTAATCTTCCAGCGTCAGGATTCCGAACGGATCGCCTTTCTTGGTATGAGCATGATCTGCCTGGGCAATAATTGCCGGAAGGATCAGTTCTTTTCCACGGTGACGGCTTAAATCCTGGAGGTTCTCCAAACTTCCGTTACAAAATGCATCAATAGGCGCTTTAAAATCATCCAGCGGATGACCCGAAATAAAAATCCCAACTACTTCCTGCTCAAACTTTAAACGCTCAAACAGTGACCATTCGGGCGAGCTCGGAATCTGTGGTTCGGGCATTTTGATATCGGTTCCCTCTCCAAACATTGAGAACTGAGATGAATTTTCGTTTTCCTGGGCCGCCGCACCAAATTTCAGCGCGCTTTCAATCAATGTTTTTCCAGAATTATCAGCCGCAAAATACTGAGCCCGGTGTGCTTTAAACGAATCGAAACAACCGGCGTAAGCCATACTTTCCATAGCTTTCTTGTTCACCAAACGCAAATTCAAACGTTTGGTCATTTCAAAAAGACTTGCGAAAGGACCATTTTCAGTTCTTTCCGATAAAATATTAGCTACAGGACCACTTCCCAATCCTTTAATTCCACCTAACCCAAAACGAATTGCGCCGGCGGCATTCACTGTAAATTCATAAACCGATTCATTCACATCAGGCCCCATTACTTCAATTCCCATTCGTTTACATTCTTCCATGAAGAAACGAACCTGGGTAATATCATTCAGGTTATTGGAGAGTACCGCTGCCATAAATTCAGCAGGATAATTCGCCTTTAAATATGCAGTCTGATAAGCAATCCATGCATAACAAGTGGAATGCGATTTATTGAAGGCGTAAGAAGCAAAAGCTTCCCAATCTTTCCAGATTTTCTCCAAAACTGTTGGATTGTGACCATTAGCTCCACCCTGCTCGATAAAACGCGGTTTCATTTTATCAAGAACATCGCGCTGTTTCTTACCCATCGCTTTACGCAAAACGTCGGCATCACCTTTTGTAAACCCAGCCAGTTTCTGCGATAGAAGCATTACCTGTTCCTGGTAAACTGTAATTCCATAAGTTTCACCCAGGTACTCTTCACAAGCATCTAAATCATAGACAATTTCCTGCTCACCATTCTTACGTTTTACGAAATCAGGAATATATTCCAAAGGTCCTGGTCGGTACAATGCGTTCATGGCAATCAAATCACCAAAAACAGAAGGTTTCAGTTCACGCATGTACTTTTGCATTCCAGGACTCTCGTACTGGAACACTCCTACCGTTTCACCACGCTGGAAAAGTTCGTATGTAGGAAGATCATCGATCGGGAAAGTATCCGGATCCAAATCAATATTGTGACGCTTTTTGACATTCTTGACAGCATCTTTGATCAAAGTCAAAGTCTTCAGACCAAGAAAGTCCATTTTCAGCAAACCGGCTTCTTCTGCAACCGAGTTATCGAACTGGGTACACCACATCCCGGTATCTTTGGCTAAAGAAACAGGAACGAAGTTGGTGATATCGTCCGGAGTGATAATTACCCCACAAGCGTGAATTCCGGTATTTCGAAGAGTTCCTTCAACACGAACAGCTTGCTGAAGCACCAAGGCTCTTAAATCTGTTCCGTTGTAAATACGGCGCAGCTCCATTGCATTTGCCAAATCAGGTTGGCTGCTGGCAAATTTCTCTGAAACATCCATATCAGAAGCGGAGAAAATCCATTTCAAAGAAACTCCGTCAGGAAGTAATTTCCCTAATAAACCTGTATCAACTAACGGTAAATCCAGTACTCGACCAGCATCCCGGATAGAGGATTTGGCCGCCATGGTTCCGTAAGTGATAATCTGGGCTACCTGGTTTGCACCATATTTCTCAATTACCCAATCGATTACACGGCCACGGCCCTCATCATCGAAATCGATATCAATATCGGGCATGGAAACACGATCCGGGTTCAGGAAACGCTCAAATAGCAAATCGTAAGCAATCGGATCGACATTGGTAATTCCGGTACAATAAGCTACTGCTGATCCGGCAGCAGAACCACGACCCGGACCAACTGAAACGCCCATATCCCGTGCTGCCTGACAGAAATCCTGTACAATCAAAAAGTAACCCGGATAACCCGTTTTCTCTACAGTTTGCAGCTCAAAGTCGAGTCGTTCACGAATCTCATCGGTAATTACTCCGTAGCGTTTCTCGGCACCAACGTATGTTAAATGCCGCAAATAGGCATTTTCACCGCGCTTTCCGCCATCAGTCGCATCCAGCGGATCAATGAATTCGTCCGGAATATCGAAGGCCGGAAGAAGTACTTCCCGCGCTAAAGGATAAGCTTCTATTTTGTCTAAAATCTCCTGGGCAGATTCAATGGCTTCCGGAATATCCAGAAACAATTCCTTCATTTCTTCCTGAGATTTGAAGTAATATTCTTCATTCTCTAAACCAAAGCGGAAATTCCTTCCTTTTCCTTTTGGAGTTGCCACTTGTTCGCCATCGCGTACACAAAGCAAAATGTCCTGTGTATTCGCGTCTTCCTTTGTTCCGTAGAACGTATTGTTAGCGGCAACAACTTTTACCTGGTTTTTCTCAGCAAGTTTGGCTAGTGTTCCAAATACGCGTTTTTCATCTTCTTGTCCATGACGAAGCAATTCCACGTATAAATCATCGCCAAACTGTTCTTTCCACCAGCACAGGGCTTCTTCAGCTTGTCGTTCACCAACATTCAAAAGCAAATTCGGAACCTCTCCACTCAATCCACCGGTAAGAACAATCAAGTCTTCTTTATACTGAACAACTGCTTCCTTATCAATACGCGGAACGTAGTACATTCCTTCTGTATGCGCAATAGAAGCAAGTTTAATTAAGTTGTGATAACCATTTTTATTCTTTGCCAGGAAAACAACCTGGTAACCATTATCTTTTACTGACTTATCTTTTCGATCCCTACAAACATTCAGCTCACAACCAATAATCGGCATGAGGTTTTGTTTATGGAACGGTTCACCTTTTTCTTCTGCTTCTTTTCGTTCAGCATCAATTGCTTTGTTCAGCTTTGTAATCGCTTTCTCGAAGTGAAAAGCAGCCATCATGTTCCCAACATCAGTAAGAGCAACCGCTGGCATTTTGTGCTTCACAGCTTCCTTGATCAACCCCTGAACGTCCATGGTAGATTGAAGGACAGTGAATTGGGTGTGATTGTGCAAATGAACAAACTGCACGTCTTTCAGACGTGCACGAGCAGCATCAACATCAACGTCGGCACCGATATTCGATTCCTGAACCTTTAACTTCTCACTCGCTTCCTTCAGATTGATGTGAACCAACCCGATTGGCGTGATTAATCCCGGGTTTTGTGTTTTGAAACGATTGAAATAATCCAGCTCAACCTGTAATTCTTCTTTGGTAAAAACCTCGCGACGAATCAATTCAAAGAAACAACGCGTGGTTGCTTCAACATCGGCAGTTGCGTTGTGCGCTTCACCAAATGGCTGATTGAATAGATATTGATGTAATTCGGTAAGGGTCGGCCATTTGAATTTCCCACCACGTCCACCGGGAATTCTACACAATTCGGCAGTTGTTTCAGACAATGTATCCAAAACAGGCATATTGTGCATTCGTG
The DNA here is from genome assembly GCA_946479985.1 of uncultured Flavobacteriales bacterium. Next base: position 40,232 of record CAMLIF010000008.1, on the reverse strand, counting down.
TTTCGGAATTGACGCGAATGAATTCCGCCCCCATGATATTGATATCGAAACCAATATTCTGACCAACCACGAATTTGGCTTGTTCCAAAACGCGATTGAATTCAATAATCACATCGGCCAGCGGAACACCTTCCTGTTCTGCCAAAGCAGTTGAAATTCCGTGAATTCGTTCCGCATCAAATGGAATATCGAATCCATCCGGGCGAATCAAGAAGTCTTTTGCTTCAATCAGATTACCTAATTCATCATGTAATTGCCAGGCAATCTGAACTGCCCGCGGCCAATTGTCTAAATCGGTATACGGAGCATTCCAATTCTTTGGTAAACCTGTTGTTTCGGTATCAAAAATTAAAAACATCTGCTTGGGAAAATTCGAAGTTTAAAGTTACGGAAACTCTACCTTTCGAAAGCCTTTTGTTGAAAACAATAGCAGTTTTTTGAGAAATCGGTTCAGCACTAATTTTTGAATTGATCCGGAACATGCGTTTGTCGACTCATTATTCTTCTTTCGGAACCACAAACACTTTGAAGCGCAATTCTTCCATTCCTTTTTTCGTATTGGTAAAGAGGAGAATTTTGCGGTCTTGCTGGTAATATTTTCCGTTGGTATCAAAGGTGACACGAATAGAATCTGTAGCTCCAGGCTGAATTGTATCCGGGAAAGTAACTTTTGTACAATGGCATGAAACCTTGGCTTCAGTAATAATAAGCGGTACGGTTCCGTTATTGGTAATTGCGTAGGAATGTTCCAGAATAGGACCTTCTGCTGTTCTCGGAAATTTATGCAAATCGTCTTCCACAAAAAAAACCGCCTCCTGGCCAAAGCCAAGGGCGGAATTTAATATCAGTATTGCGACTAAGAAAGTGCGCATGAAAGACTAGTTTGCAGGAGGAACTCCAGTTGTATTTACCGGGCTTGTTCCTTCAGGAGCTGCAGCAACGTTTCCTTTGATACGTAACGTTTTTGTAGGCTCATTCACTGCATTTGAAGTAACAGTTACACTTTTGTTGATAGCACCCACTTTTTCAGTGTTGTATTTCACTGTGATTGTTCCTGTTTCTCCCGGTGCAATTGGATCTGTTGTCCACTCAGGAACCGTACATCCACAAGAACCTTTTGCTTGAGAAATGATCAATGGTTCAGTACCTGTGTTTTTGAAACTAAAAGTACAAACACCGTTTCCACCATACTTTACGTTTCCGTAATCATGCGTGTCTTTTGTAAATTCAATTTTCGCACCGGTTTGGGTTGTCACCTCTTGTGCAGAAGCGTAAGATCCGCCAATTGTTGCGCTAACGGCTAATAATGCGGTAAAAAGTAACTTTTTCATTGTATTCTGGGTTTAATAACGTTCAAATATAAACTAACTTATTTAATGTAACTCCAATCTTTTTTGGATTAACACATCATTAACGAAAACCATGCCAGCCTATAACGTTGGTTTTTCCTGCGGCAGCTTTAAAAAATCATCAAAACTTAAGTCATTGTGTCTCAACCTGAATTCGATTTGCTGCTTTTCTTCCTTAGGCATATCCGGAACTTCTTTCAAAAGCATTTCATAATACTTCTTCACCTTTTCTTTCTTTCGCGGAAGAATCAGCATATCATACGTTGCGGCAGCAGATTGTAAAACCATTGGCCGGTTTTTGTACATCGGATAATTCATGATAATTGTATCAGCAATAGCAGCCGATCGCGCATGCAGACTTAACCCGGCTAAGATCATGTGTGCCTTATCCATGTATTTCGGCGCATCTTCGTCCTTCGGGAATTTATGTGCTATCTCCAAACATTTTTCCGCATAGACCAAACCGGTTTTTTGATCTGTCAGTCCTTGTTGGGTATCAGAATTCTGCATTAACGAATCTTCGAATGTTTTAAATTCTGCCACAAATTCTTCCTTTGTTTCAGGTTTATCATTCCCGCAGGAAACCAATCCGAGAAACAAGAAGCTAAATAAGATGTATTTCATTATTATCGTTTTTTTACGGGAAATCTCATTTTATAAGCCACATTGATAATTCCCTGAGAAATGTTCGCGAGGCGTTTTTGTAATAAACGTTTCTTAAGCACAGAAAGATGGTCGGTAAACAAAATTCCTTCTACATGATCATATTCATGCTGAATAATACGCGCCTGGTAACCTTCAAATTCCTCTTCATGGAAGTTCCAGTTCTCATCGTAATAAGAGATTTTTATCTTTGGTTTACGCATGACTTCTTCACGAATTTTCGGAATGCTTAAACATCCTTCTGCAAAAGCCCATGGTTCACCGCTTTCTTCTTCAATGATCGGGTTAATAAAAATGCGTTTAAATCCATCACAACCTTCGGCAAGCGGGTCTTCTTCTTCATCTTCATCACGCTCGGCAAACGGAGTTGCATCAACAACAAACAAACGAATTGACTTTCCGATCTGGGGAGCTGCAATTCCAACTCCGGAAGCTTCATACATGGTTTCAAACATGTCTGAAATAAGCTGCTTTAGATCCGGATAGTCTTTATCGATTTCTTCTGCTTCTTTCTTTAATACCGGATCTCCGTATGCTACGATTGGTAAAATCATTTAGTTTGTTTTTTTGCAAAAATACAAACAATTGAGAATGTAAAAGAGACTTCGGCCCCACTCAGCGACCATCTTTCCCTTCTAATTAGACAGATTGAAGGTAATCCTGCAGAATGATCGTTGCACTTACCTCATCAATCAAACCTTTTTGTTCGCGCTGTTTTTTATTCAATCCGCTTTGAGCAATTGCTGCAGAAGCCATTTTGGAGGTAAATCGTTCATCAATAGAGATGATCTGAGTGCCGGGGAATTCTTTTTCAAGGGCAGTTTTCAGAAGTCTGACATTTTCGGAAATATGAGAATCAGAAGTATCCAATTTTTTAGGTTCCCCAAGAACAATGGTATCTACTTTCTCTTTGACAACCAACTGTTTCAACTCGGTCATCAATAGCTTGCTATCGACTGTTTTTAAACCAAAAGCAAAGATCTTCGACTCATCAGAGAGAGCCAGACCAGTACGCTTTAAACCGAAATCAATTGCAAGAACCTTCATAATTACCAATGCCAAATTACGAATTACGAATGGTAAGAAGGCTAATTAAAACAATGTTTCCGGCAATTGGTAATTCGTAATTAGCAATTGGATTAGTTACTTTTGGAAAAAAATTGAACATGAGAGCCATTATTGAAGCTGCCTGGGACGATCGTTCCCTTTTGGAAAAAGAAGAAACACGCACGGCAATTGAACGTGTAATTGAAGATCTTGACAAGGGAAAGCTGCGCGTTGCAGAACCTTTGACAGACGGATCATGGCAAGTAAATGAATGGATAAAGAAAGCTGTTGTGATGTATTTCCCGATTCGTAAAATGGAAACTATCGAAGTTGGTCCGTTTGAGTTTCACGACAAAATGGCTCTTAAAAAGAATTATGCCGAGTTAGGAGTTCGTGTTGTTCCGCATGCAATTGCGCGTTATGGCGCTTTCGTGGCTCCGGGAGTGATTATGATGCCTTCTTACATAAACATCGGTGCATACGTAGATTCCGGAACCATGGTTGACACGTGGGCAACAGTTGGATCCTGCGCTCAAATTGGCAAAAACGTACACCTGAGCGGAGGTGTTGGAATTGGCGGTGTTTTGGAGCCATTGCAAGCTGCACCGGTAATCATTGAAGACGATGCATTTATCGGTTCACGCTGTATTGTTGTGGAAGGTGTTCGCGTTGGAAAAGAGGCTGTACTTGGAGCAAATGTTTGTTTGACTATGTCGACAAAAATAATTGACGTTACCGGAGCTGAGCCTGTTGAAATGAAGGGATATGTACCGGAGCGTTCAGTTGTTATTCCGGGTTCTTACACGAAATCGTTTCCGGCGGGAGATTACCAGGTCCCATGTGCACTAATCATCGGGAAACGAAAAGCATCTACGGATTTAAAAACCTCTTTGAACGATGCGCTCAGAGAACATAACGTAGCAGTTTAACAAGCTTTCAAAAATATTGGAAAAAGAAAGCCCCCTGACGTTTATCGTCAGGGGGCTTTTCTAATTTATTATCTTATTCTTACAATTTGAAAGAAAGACCAGCGTTGATGATACCACCCTGACCAAATCCTAATGCCAGGTTAGCACCGATGTAGTCAGAGAAGAAATAACGCATACCAATTCCTAATCTTGAAGCTACAGGAATAAGAGAAGATACTGTTGCTTCTGTATAATTAGGATCTGTTGATTCAAATTTGAATGAACGATTTCCGTAACCCATACCGAAAACACCATAGAAATCTAATTGGTCGTTATCAATGAAGTGGTAGTTAAACGTAACCATCGCACCAATTTTCTTAGTTGAGTAGTTGTACTCGTAAGTTACAGGATCACCATTGTTATCTGTAGTAGCTTCTGTGTAGGAAATATTTGAGTTATTGAATCCAAGATCAAGACCTAATCCAATCTTATCCGTCAATAAATATTCTCCACGAAGTCCAACAGGTCCGATTCCACCGATTTCGATATCTTGTTCAGTACCGCTGTTAGCATACGCTGTTTTAAAAACAGTTGTATACAAGTTAGGGAAACCATAGTAAAGATCAATAGATACATTTCCTTCTTCGAAAACTTGTGCATTTAGGTTTGAGGTGGTTGTCATCGCAACTAATGCTACGATAAAAATTTTTGTGATTTTCATTACGTTGAATTTATTTATGTTAAGTCCGGCGAAATTAGTCATTAAATCCAATTTTCAACTATAAACCTATTTTTTAACATCTTTCTTTATTGAAAATGAGGAGCTTTTTTGAACAGAAACAAAAAAAAGCCCCGAACAATGTTGAGGCTTTTGTTATAGAATTCAATTGATTTAATTCTCTTGAAGTTTAATCAGATTTAACGCCGATCCGGCTTTAAACCAGTCAATTTGCTGAGCGTTGTATGTATGATTCAGCAAAATGCTCTCTCTTGTACCATCAGCATGAATGATTTCCAGGCTCAAAGGTTTTCCGGGAGCAAAATCAACCAGATCAGTGAAGTTGAAAGTGTCGTCTTCTTTGATTTTATCGTAATCTGCCTCATTTGCAAATGTCAGTCCTAACATCCCCTGTTTCTTCAGATTGGTTTCATGAATACGCGCAAATGACTTCACAATAACCGCACAAACACCTAAATGACGCGGTTCCATTGCAGCATGCTCACGAGAAGAACCTTCACCGTAATTGTGGTCGCCGACAACAATTGTTGGGATTCCCGCGGCTTTATAAGCACGCTGAACCGCGGGAACTTCACCGATTGTTCCGGTTAACTGGTTCACGACTTCATTTGCTTTCCCGTTGAAGGCGTTTTCAGCACCAATCAACATGTTATTAGAAATATTATCTAAATGACCTCGGTAACGCAGCCAGGGGCCAGCCATTGAAATATGGTCTGTAGTACATTTCCCTTTCGCTTTGATTAACAATTTAGCGCCGGTAATATTTTGGCCGTCCCAAACAGCGAATGACTCCAACAACTGTAAACGGGATGAATCAGGATTAACAATCACCTGAACTCCGCTTCCGTCTTCAGCTGGAGCCTGATACCCAGGGTCTTCAACCGCAAAACCTCTTTTCGGAAGTTCATCACCATGCGGAGGCAGCAATTTCACTTGCTCTCCCTTATCGTTTGTTAATGTATCTGTAATCGGATTGAATCCTAAATCACCGGAAATTGCCAAAGCAGCAACCATCTCGGGAGAAGTCACAAAGGCGTGTGTATTCGGGTTTCCGTCGGCACGTTTGGAGAAGTTCCGGTTAAACGAGTGAACAATTGTATTCTTTTCTTGTTTATCAGCACCTTCACGATCCCATTGCCCAATACAAGGTCCACAGGCATTCGTAAATATTTTTGTTCCCATTTTCTCGAACGTCGCAATAATTCCATCACGTTCAATCGTGTAACGAACCTGCTCTGAACCCGGGTTAATTCCAAATTCTGCTTTCGGAGTAATTCCGTGCGCAACAGCCTGTTCAACGATAGATGCTGCACGAGCCATATCTTCGTATGAAGAGTTGGTACAGGAACCAATTAGCCCCCACTCTACTTTGGTTGGCCAACCGTTAGCAGCAGCTTCAGCTTTCATTTTTGAAACCGGTGTTCCACGGTCCGGAGTAAAAGGCCCGTTGATATGCGGTTCCAATTCAGACAAATTGATTTCAATTACCTGGTCGAAATATTTATCAGGATCTGTATACACTTCTGCATCACCGGTTAGGTGTTCAGCGATCTGATCGGCCAAAGCAACAATCTCTGCTCTTCCTGTTGCGTTCAAATAACGACGCATCGACTCATCGTAGCCAAAAGTTGAAGTTGTAGCACCAATTTCGGCACCCATATTACAGATTGTTCCTTTTCCCGTTGCTGAAAGCGAAATGGCTCCGTCGCCAAAATATTCGACAATTGCGCCAGTCCCTCCTTTTACAGTAAGAATATCAGCAACTTTCAGGATCACATCTTTTGCGGAAGTCCAACCGCTCAAAGTTCCGGTTAGTTTCACACCGATCAATTTCGGGAATTTCAATTCCCAAGCCATTCCGGCCATGACATCAACTGCATCAGCACCACCAACACCAATTGCCACCATTCCCAGTCCGCCACCATTTACTGTGTGCGAATCTGTTCCAATCATCATTCCACCCGGAAAAGCATAATTCTCAAGCATAACCTGGTGAATAATCCCGGCTCCAGGCTTCCAGAAACCAATACCATATTTATTAGAGATAGACGACAAGAAGTTGAATACCTCGTTATTTTCATTCAATGAACGCTGTAAATCTCCAGCTGCACCAATTTTCGCCTGAATCAGGTGGTCACAATGCACGGTTGACGGAACGGCAACTTTCTTTTTACCGGCCTGCATAAATTGCAGCAAAGCCATTTGCGCCGTTGCATCCTGCATAGTTACACGGTCCGGGGCAAAGTCAACATACGACCTTCCTCTTTCGTGAGCAAACGTTGCATTACCCTCCCAAAGATGCGCGTAAAGAATTTTTTCTGTTAGTGTCAGCGGGCGACCGACAACCTTTCTTGCAGCAGCTACGCGTTCCGGATAAGCAGCGTAGACTTTTTGGATCATGTCTAAATCAAAAACAGCCATTTTATAAAGTTTGATATCTCTAAATTTAAGCATTTAAAAACTTCAGCAGCTTTAAATATTGTTTATAAGTGCATTGATTTTATTGATAGTGGTGGAGTTATATTATCTTTCAACTGAAATATAGTTTACATTTATTGTGTGAATTTCTGTCTCAACATCCGTACGACATTATTTCTTTCGTTTATAAACCTGACAGGTCTTTGCTGTAATACTCAGCAGGAAAACAGAAAAGAAGAATTATTGGATAGTCTGAACCGGGCTGTGAAAAAGACCGCGCCGCTTTCAACTTCTACGCAAGGTTTTCAGCCTTTCACCTTCGTACTAAACGGGCACTTGAACATCAATATTAATGTTTGAAATATCCGTAAATAAAATTTTACTTTAGCTGAGCACAATTCATTCTGTAATTCGCTATGCCTAAAACTACTTTTCGTTTCACCTGTTTATGGATTGCAGCATTCCTTCCATTTGGTCTTTTTGCCCAGGTAGATCCGGTAATTAAACCGTATCGCAGTGGTTACGTTTTCGACAAGTATAATGTCGCTTTCAACATATACGGCAACATCGTTTTTGGAAAACACCTTTTGGATACCACCTATCTTGCTAAAGATATTGTGAAAACATCAAATCAAAATTGGAAAGAAGTCAGGGCAAACTGGCTGCTGTTTGATTCGTTCTGGAAGGAAGAAGAAAGAATTGAAAATATTCACAGCTTGCTCCAGTTTCCAATTTTACATATTGATTGGGACAGATACCCAAAAAAAACAGTGAACAAAAAAGATCTCAAAGCCTTACATCATGTGGCGGAAAGAATATTCTTACATCCAAATGAAAACGGGGCTCATATTAACGATCTCATTAAAGAAAATCGATTCTCCAATTCTTCCGGAACAGCTTTTTTAACGTTAATTCTAAACAATTTTGGATGGCCTTTCGAAATTCGCCGTTATGAAGACCATTTATACATCGTTATTTTAGGTACCGATGAGCACTATATTTTGGATTGTATGCACCTGGCACAAATTTGGAAGATCGGAAAGGATGATAAAAAGTATTTGAAGGTGCTGGAGAATGAATCTTTCAAAGATCGTCCGGCTTCTATCAGCTCGTTTCTGGACCTATCAACTACCATTTCGTTTCGGGAGTTAGTTTCGCTTCAGAAGTTAAGTGAAAGTGAGCAACTGAAAAAAACCGACCTCTATTCTGCCATTGAGCGATTGGAGGTGGCTTATTATTTTTGGCCTCAAGATGAAACTCTTGAGAACCTGAAAGAAACCTGTTGGACACTCTTTAACTCAAATGACAAAGAGAACAATTGGGGTAAACTTTACGCGGCAATCAAATACATTCAGATTACCCAAGACACATCTCAAATCACGAAAAGTCAGTTTAATCTTTTACTGGGGAATTCGCTTCTTTATTACTCGACTAACGAAGAAAAAAGCCTTGGACACCCTCCTGCAACCAGCATTCGTATAAAAGGCACCTATTCAACTAAGGCTATTCCAATACAAGACACGTTTAATCTTATTGGCAGTTTCGATTTCGATCAATACGTTGGTTTTCCTTTAACGGATGAAAGAAACCATGGCTTTTTTCATTCCTTGAGGTATGCATCAAGCATCGAATCGAGTGGCGGGTCAGACTACCAGTTTTACATTGACGCGCTCTATATTTATTCCTACTTAGAGCATTCAAAGTCATTTCTTCAATCCATTTGCGCTATACCTATTTCTAATTATGATTATTTTCATTCAATACCTAATGATCTGCTTGATCATCTTAAAGGAGGAGTCATTGATTCTAGTCAATATCATGAGATGTGCGCACTTTTTTACTTTACCCATCTGTTAAACGACGCTCCCGAAAACATAAGCGAAGCAAGCATCATAAACATGGAAAGCTTAATATATTCGCATCATCTTGGATCCTTGGCTAACGAATTGAAGTATATTGACAATCCCGATCTCATTGCACAAATAAAACAATATGTATTGACAGTTTCACCCATATTCAGTCAAAAGTTAGTTCCCGTAGAAATGAAAGCCTTAAAAACTATTGGTGGTTTTTGCGGCGTTGAATAGGTTCTTGCTTCTTCTGGAAAAACAGCAACAATTTCTATAGAGGTCTTGAAAATTACGCGGTTCCATTTAGAAGGATTTTCAGATCCTAATAAACGGTCGAAAGAATCCTTTAAGTGTGATTAATTATCCACAGTTCTCATACCCGTTCTTTGGGCTTTCATGCTTCAATTTTACTGTTTTCTTGGTATGAATCAAGCCATCTAAATTAAACTCAAGAAAAGTCACTCTTTGATCCTTCACCTGAATATTGGTCAATTTGATCTCTGGATAATCCTTCATCGTGATTTCCATTTTGTACTTCCCTGCCCGAAGCTTCTTTGCTGGAATTGGATTTTCAGGATTGAAATAAATGGTGTCTAGAATTAACTTGCGCGTTTTTTGATTGATGTATTTTACAGCAATTGTATCTTTCAAAAACACAACTTCAGCATTTTCAATAAATGCAAATTTTATCGCGCCATTAGGAGATGTCTGCGAATGAGCGATACTTAAGCTCAAAAAGAATAAAATTGAAATCACGTGTTTCATTGTATCAATAAATATAGCTTTTTTCAATTCAACAGTTGTTCGATCCCTGGAGGTGGATTTTATCAAACAAAAGGCTTCATTTCTGAAGCCTTTTGTTTGATCCGTAAATTTTATTGCAACATAAAAAAACTATGTACCTGCTTTTTTCTGTCTCTATGTGTTTAACTCTGATTAATTCACCAACAACTTGTGTGATGGAGCAAACTTCGTAAGTGTAATTCCTTCTACTGCTTTTTTGTATTCTTCAATAGATGGCGTTCTACCTAAAATCGTAGATAATACCACAACCGGTGTTGACGAAAGCAAAGACTCACCTTTTTTTCCATCTGTATCTTCCACAACCCTTCCCTGGAAAAGACGTGTTGAAGTTGCCATTACGGTATCTCCTCTTTCAGCTTTTTCCTGGTTCCCCATACAAAGGTTACAACCCGGACGCTCTAAGTACAGCATGTTTTCATAAGCAGTACGCGCTGCGCCTTTCGGTGCGTTGTCATCAAATTCGAAACCAGAGTATTTTTGCAGCACTTCCCAGTCACCCTCAGCTTTCAATTCATCAACGATGTTATATGTAGGAGGCGCTACCACCAACGGAGCTTTGAATTCAACCTTACCGTTTTGTGCTTCAACATTTTTCAACATTTGAGCAAGGATCTTCATGTCGCCTTTGTGAACCATACAAGAACCAATAAATCCAAGATCTACCTTTTTCTCTCCACCGTAGTAAGAAAGCGTTCTGATGGTATCGTGAGTGTATCGTTTAGAAACATCTTTATTATTTACATCCGGGTCAGCGATCATTGGCTCAGCGATCAGATCCAAATCAACAACCACTTCTGCGTAATACTTCGCGTCTGCATCCGGAGTAAGGGCAGGTTTATCACCCGTTTGGATTTCAGCAATTCGTTTATTCGCTTTATTGATCAATCCCTGAAGTACGTGAATATGATTATCCATTCCTTTATCGATCATGATCTGGATTCTGCTTTTTGCAATTTCCAACGATTCGATCAAGGTATCGTCTTCAGAAATACAGATGGAAGCTTTTGCTTTCATTTCGGCTGTCCAGTCGGTAAATGTAAATGCCTGGTCAGCAGTCAATGTTCCGATATGAACTTCAATAACACGACCCTGGAACACATTTTCACCTCCAAATTGCTGCAACATTTGAGCTTGTGTTGCATGAACCACATCGCGGAAATCCATGTGCGATTTCATTTCGCCTTTGAAAGTGACTTTCACAGATTCCGGAATTGGCATGGAAGCTTCACCGGTTGCAAGTGCAAGCGCAACTGTTCCTGAATCGGCACCAAAAGCAACTCCTTTAGACATACGCGTATGTGAGTCACCACCAATAATGATAGCCCAATCATCAATTGTAATATCATTCAGTACTTTATGAATTACATCCGTCATTGCATGATATACGCCTTTCGGGTCACGACCGGTAATTAAACCAAAGTCGTTCATGAATTTCATCAATCTTGGAATATTTGCCTGCGCTTTTTTATCCCAAACAGATGCCGTGTGACATCCGGACTGGTACGCACCATCAACAATCGGAGAGATGACCGTAGCAGCCATTGATTCCAATTCCTGAGCGGTCATTAAACCAGTTGTATCTTGTGAACCAACAATATTTACTTCTACGCGAACATCTGAACCGGCGTGCAAAGTTTTTCCGGAAGTTATTCCAACAGCATTTCTGTTGAATATTTTTTCAACGGCAGTCAAACCTTGTCCTTCAACAGAAACTTCCTTCGATGGAGCAAACACAAGCGGCGTATCAATACCCAAAGTCTTAGCTGCAAACGTTTGAATTTTCTTACCAAAAACAATCGCGTAAGATCCGCCAGCCTTGATGAATTCCATTTTCTGAGGAGTAAATGCCTTAGAAATGTCAATCAGTTCCTGGTCGCCATTGTATAATTTTTTTGTTTTTGTATTGATGGTAAGAACCGTTCCGGTAGCAACTGAATACGCTTGTTCCAGAATTGGCTCGCCATTTTCGTTACGAACAGGATCACCATTTGCATCCAGTTTCTTTACCCAGTTTTGAAGGTCAAGACCTATACCGCCGGTTACATCAACAGTTGTAAGGAAAATCGGAGAAATACCGTTTGTTCCTGCAACAATTGGGGCAATGTTCACAAATGGAACATAAGGACTAGCCTGCTTACCAGTCCAAAGCGCAACATTGTTAACACCCGACATACGAGATGAACCAACCCCCATTGTACCTTTTTCGGCAATCAGCATTACACTTTTGTCGGGATGCTGTGTTTGAATCATCTTAATTTCATCCTGAGCTTCTGGAGTAATCATACATTTTCCATGAAGTTCACGGTCAGAACGCGAGTGCGCCTGATTACCCGGAGAAAGCAAATCTGTTGAAATATCTCCTTCACCGGCAATAAACGTAACTACTTTGATTTCCTCCGGAACTTCCGGAAGTTTCGTAAAAAACTCAGCCTGAGCATAACTTTCAAGAACTTCTTTAGCAATTTCGTTCCCGTTTTCAAAGGCCTCTTTTAATCGGTGCATATCTGCATCGTAAAGATAGACCTGAGTTTTCAAAACATTTGCAGCTTCTTTTGCAATTGTCTGATCCATACCCAGAGTCAAATCAAGCAGCACTTTTATTGACGGCCCGCCTTTCATGTGCGACAATAATTCCAGGGCAAAAGCCGGAGTAATCTCGTTAAGAACAGTTTTACCATGAATAATTTCCTTCAGGAACTCAGCTTTTACAACAGCAGCCGGAGTTGTTCCGGGCAAGGTATTGTAAATAAAAAATCGAAGAGAGTCTTCGCGATATTCATTATTCACGTCTTTGATCTGCGCAATGATCTCGCTCAATAATTCAGCACCATCGATTGGCTTCGGGTGAAGGCCCTGTGCTTTACGTTCTTCAATTTCTCTAATGTACTCTTGATAGGTATTCATAAAAAAGTCTTGTTTTTCTTTATTTAACGGGTGAAATCCGCAATTCTAAAAGTCGTGCGAATTTACGAAATACTTGAAAATAAAACGAACACCTTATACTGAGAGAATTCCTGAACGCTCTTATTTAGACTGATTTTGGATAATATTCAGGCAGAGAGAGAAAGAGTAAATTGACTTAAACGTCCTAGTCCTTCACCACAAACCAATAATAGGTTCTGGAATCGGTAGTTTCAATTGGTCCCGGCTCGATGAGTTTCATTGATTTATTCTTGCGCTTATTGGTGTATGAAACGATTTCAAGTGCGTATATTTTATCTCTAAGTCCAATTTGTGCCGTGAAAACGGTATCAAAAACCAACTTTTGAGATGGCTCCAACACTATTGTTTTTGATTTACCAATCACCGAGTTATTTTGCAGAGCATTTACTTTAATGATCACTTTTGAACTCGTTGCATTCTGAATTTCGAAAAAGTTCTTGAAGAGAACCGCGCATTCAACCACCTCTTGTTTTGGAGTTTCTGTCACCACTTCTTTCACTGGATTTTCTTTCGGTTCCGGCTCCATTAGAATGGTTTGCAGCTCATACGGATATCTGGTTTCGTAAAACTCAGTTTGATTTCCGTTTTCATCAAACTTCGTGGTAGAATTGTAGAATTGTATTCCACCATCGGGAGCATCGCTGAAATAGATTTTCGAAACCTGTCCGTTCGGATAATAATCTATGCTGACAGAAGCATGACCTCCAAAATTACGAAGTGAATGATTAAACAATTCTTCACTCTTATTATTATACGCCACAATGCTACCACTATGCCTGTCTTTGTCCCAGGTTTCAGAAGTAGAAATTATTCCGTTCTTGTGCAAACATATTTTTTTCGTTCCGCCATCGGGAGCCGGTTTTGTTTTGCAAGAAAGTTGTGCCTGAACCGTATATGTACACAACGACAAAATAAGAAAGAGTAAAAATTGCTTCATAAACGTTCTTTTGACAATTATTATACCAATCAAAATAAGAGAAAGCATTCATCACACATTTTTTTTGACCTGCTATTACAGATTAATAAAAACAGATGAGTTGAATAGCGGCTCATTCTTTAATCGGGTGAGGAATCTTCCTGCCACACAATTTATGGGGCAAGAACGTTGAAAACTTTAGAGTTAGATACTTTCAAATAAATAATTTACTATCTTTGCACCCCTGTTTGGAGTTTTCAGACAGGAATTTAGTATTAATAACAAATAAGTTTAATTATGAATTCTTACGAAACTGTTTTCATTCTTACTCCCGTTTTGTCTGAAGACCAGGCAAAGGAAGCAGTAAAAAAGTACGAGAGTGATTTAGCTGCCATGGGCGGTAAATTGACGCACTCAGAAAGTTGGGGATTGAAGAAATTAGCTTATCCAATTCAAAAGAAATCTACTGGTTTCTACTTCTTATTTCAATTTGATGGAGAAGGTTCAGTAGTTGCTGACTTGGAATTAGCTATGAAGCGTGATGAGCGTATTCTTCGTTTCCTTACAATTAAAATGGACACTAACCATATTGCATACGCAGAGAAGCGTCGCAAGAAAAATGGTGCAGCTGTTCCTGTTGAAGCTTAATTTTCACATTTAAAATCGTACAAACATGTCACAAAACGATATTCGCTATTTGACTCCGATTAACATCGAGATCAAGAAAGACAAATATTGCCGTTTCAAGAAAAGCGGTATTAAGTTCATCGACTTCAAAGACGCTACGTTTTTGTTCCGTTTGGTGAACGAACAAGGTAAAATATTACCTCGTAGAATTACTGGAACTTCTGCGAAATACCAGAAGAGAGTTAATAAAGCTATTAAACGTGCTCGTCACTTGGCTATCTTGCCATATGTTGGGGATATGTTGAAATAGTAGTGTTTAATTTCAAACGAAAGAAATCATGGAAGTAATTCTTAAGAAAAATATCGACAAATTAGGTTACAAGGACGAAATGGTTACAGTTAAACCAGGATACGGACGTAACTTTTTAATTCCTCAGGGATATGCTACTTTGGCTACTCCTTCTGCTAAAAAAGCACACGAGGAAACGTTAAAACAACGTTCTCACAAAGAGTCTAAAATTGTTGCAGAAGCAGAAGCTATCGCAGCTAGATTAGTAGATGTAAAAGTTACTATTTCAACGAAAGTTGGAGAGAACGGAAAAATCTTCGGATCAGTGAACACTGTTCAATTGTCTGAGGCATTAAAAGCAGCTGGATTTGACATCGACCGTAAGTCGTTGAAAATTAAAGATGAGCCAATCAAAGAAGTTGGAACATACGAAGCTGAGGCAAACCTTCACAAAGGTGTTAAGCCAACAATCAAATTTGATGTTGTAGGAGAATAATTTTTCCCAAACTAAAATATGGAATCCCGATTCAGTAATGAGTCGGGATTTTTTTTGCCTTAGCCAATACACCTAAACCAGAATGGCATTATTGTTGTCTACGCACAAAAAACTAAAGTCATGAAATATCTTGTACTACTTATTCCAATTTTACTTTTTTCCTGTAAAAAGGATTCGGAAGCTGTTAACCAGGATGAGATCTATCAGTCCTATGAAATCAGCTATAATGAAGGAACGAACCAGACAACCTTTACAGCTAACTTTTACTTAAAAGCTGATGGTGGTAAACGATTGAAATTAACGGGCGATAGTTTTGTTACCGTGAATGGTTCAACTATGATTCGAAGCGGAAGCACATATTCCCGAACATTCGATGGTTATTTAGAATCCGGGAGTTTCGTTTTCACAGATGCAAAAGGAAAAGAGTATACGAACTCTGTACTTTACGAAAATTATGTTCAAAACGATCTCTCGACCGCAATTCAACGAAATTTTGATTGTTACTGGCAGTTTGTTGGTGCAACCGTAACCAGTGGTGAAACCGTTTCAGTTTCCATTCGCACACAGGAAGCAGCTGGTGGAACTGCAACAGGTTCTACAACTCAGGACGGGTCTTATTATGTTCGAATTACAGCTAATCAGATGAATCAGTTACCAACCGGATTTGCAACGGCAATAACAACACGTTCGTCTGTCTCTTTAAACGGAAACTGGGCAAAAGCTGGCGGCAAGAAAAAATCGGAATACATCTCTTCATCGAGTTCTGTTCTTGTAAACTAACTTTTCTTAAATAAACGATCACAAGCTGATTTGTTTGTTTATCTTGTCAATAAATAAATCTCTATGGCAATTCAAGTTGGTGACCGATGCCCTTCTTTCTCACTTCAGGATCAAAACGGAGAAATTGTTTCAACAGATTCTCTCATTGGCGAGAAGATCTTAGTAATTTATTTCTACCCGAAAGATTATTCCGGAGGATGCACTGCCGAAGCCTGTTCTTTTAGAGATGCGTACGAAGAATTCAAAGATGCTGGTTGTGAAGTCATCGGGATATCAAGTGATTCTGTCGAAAGCCACAAGGGTTTCGCTGAAAAACACCGCTTAACATTCAGACTTCTTGCCGACACAAAGAAAGAAGTTCGAAATGCGTTTGGCGTTCCGAGAGCAGTCTTAGGATTAATTGCGGGAAGAGTCACCTATATCGTAGATTTGAAAGGAATTGTACGTCATGTACATAACGCACTGGCAAATACGGATTCTCATATTACCGAAGCCCTGATAGTAATTCGGAAGATCAACGAAGAAGGTAAGTAAGCCCATTATTTTTCAATAGCCAGTAACACCTGTTTGCGCCAGGCTTCCCATTTGAAACTACCAAGTTTACCGTTTCGAGGAATTGCCCGGTGACAGGGAATTAGCAGTGCTACAGGATTTGAATTAAGTGCTGAGGCAATTTTGCGGACAACTGTTTCGTCCTCCATACCGGCAGCTAATTCAGCATGAGAAGTTCGTTCACCATTTTTCAGTTCAGTCATTTTTTTCCAGACATCCAATTGAAATTCTGTTCCTTGAACAGCAATCGGAATTACCGATATGTTCTTAATCTTTCCGGAAAAGTAATTCACTAATACTTCATTTACACCTTCATGCAGACTCGCTTTCTCTTCAATGAGCGACGCATTCGGATACGTTTTCTTCAAACGTGCCAATCCATTTTCGGCTTCCTCAAAAGTAAGCTGACAAATTCCGGCATCTGTTGAAGCAACAAACAGCTCACCAAGGAAATAATCAAATTTCGAATAGTGAATTTCATCGGTCGAATCAATCAACTGGATTTCAACCGGGACATTTTTTCGAAAAGATCTTTCCACACCAAATTCATCAAAAAAGGAAATCTGGGCTGTTTCTTCAATTTGTGCCAAAGAAGGTGAAAAAGCGTCCTGAATAAACCGCAGCGGATCTTTGTTCAGATATTCCTGGAACAAATGCTGTGCTTCCCAATTCCCAAGCTGCATGCGCTTTGCCAATTCATCTAATCCGATTCCCAGCTGCTGATTTTGAATCATCCATTTCACCTGCTCACCAAGAAGCTGCATACGTTTCGTCCTATATTCTAGATCTTCATTCATGAATGAACCGGAAAATTAGGAAAATCCCGGCACATGATTAGATATTAATCAAAAAAAGGAGAATTATTCATCCTCCTTTCTGTTATTCTTTGATTCTATCCGGATCTACCGGTGGATTTTTCGGTTTTATTTTCACTGTTTGAAGATTGATCTTCGGATCATGCTGCACCGACTTTTTCTCCGGATCCATCATTTCCATCAGTTTCAATCCAAGTAAACCGTCTATAGCAGAACCTTGCTGACCGCCATTTCCTCCGATTAAAATATCCGGAATCAGTTTCACATTTCCTTTAGACAATTCTTCCGTGATTTTGAAACGCGTGAAATTTTCTCCTCCAAGGGCTGTAACAGCCAATTCATAAGCTTCTGCCGTTGACTTACCAACTGCAAGGATTTTTGTCGCTTCGGCACTACCGGTTTTAGAAATACGCTCTGCTTCGGCATCTGCTCTCAATTTCACGGCTTCAGAATCGGCTTTGGCACGAGCTCTTGTTGCTTCGGCTTCTGCAATAGCGCGCATTTTAGTTGCTTCAGCTTCTGCTCCAACCGCCAATTTCACACCGGATGCATCACCTTCTGCTTTCTTCACAGTTGCGTTCGCAGTTCGTTCGGCGATCTCAACACTTTGCTGCGCTTTTACGATGTCTTTCTGCATATCGGCAATGGCAGTTTCCTTTTCCATTCCCTGGCGTGTCTCCTGAGCCTGTTTCTGCGTCTCGTACGTGATCTTCTGCTCTTCCGCAAGCTTCCGGTCGGTTAAGGTCTTCATCAACGATTCAGGCGGTACAATATCGCCAATTAGCGTATCAACCGCATTTACGTTGTATTCATCCAACACTTTTTTGATATGTTCTTTAGCTGAATCCTGTCGTTCTTTTCGTGTCGTTAAGAAAGCAATCACATCACTATCCTGAGCAGAGTTACGGAAGTAGTTCCCAATAGTTGGCTCTAATACCTGGGAAACAAGGTTCACCATGTTCCCGAATCGGGCAATTACTTTTGGAGCTTCAGTTGTTGGAACATGAATAATCTGTGAAACGTCCAGGTTGAAAGGGAAACCATCTTTTGAACGAACTGTGATCGTAGACAAATTCTTGTCCAGGTTATGCGATTCGCTTCTTGCCTGTGCCCAGTTCAATACAAGATTTGTTGTTGGAACCAATTCCACTTTCATCGTGTATTTGTTGATGGGATATTTACCCGGACCAAACGGCTCAGACCAAACACCTTTACTTCCTTTTTCAACAATATTCCCATGTTTGAAATCAATACCGGTTAAGTCTTTACCGTCGCCGCCAATATAAGAAATAACAACGCCAACATATCCGATCGGAATCTCAGTCATTGGAGTTTCTTCTACCTGAACCGCCCAAGGATTTAAGTTATACGAACCGGCAAGAATTACCGGGGGCTGCAGACCTCTGTTTCCTCCCAGCTCAAGGAATTTATCGAAATCCTGGAAATTGTTGTGATTCTCCACTACTTTACCCGCAATTTGTCCGGCTTCGATCGGGTTACCATCTAAAGTTGTAACAATTCCCACCATGCTTTCATGGATACGAACCATATCCGTAACTGAAATCTGGAACAACATGGTGTTGATACGGTAAGAGCCTGCTGTCATGAAATTTGTTTGCCGACCACGTTGTCCGTGATTGGTCAGGAACATTTCTGCATCCTGAAAGTTGTCGCATTCCACTTTCCGGCCAAGGATATTCCCTGTTGGAATTTCAGAACCATCTTTCGCAAGGATCAACCCGATTTTGCCTTCAGGAATGATTGTAAACGATTCCATGGTGATTTCATACTGCCAAACCCATTTCCAGAAATACAATCCCGGAGCAAGTGTTTTAGCCTGGAAACCAGCTTCACCTTTTGTCGCAATAATTCGTCCGTCGGGAAGTTCTTTATTCTCTCCAAAGAGCACAAATTTCTTGGTAACAAGACCAATTTTATCTTCCGGAACGATGACCATTCCAAAGAGGAAGCGCAGAATAAATTTGTAGAGAACGAGGGCAATTACGATCGCCCCGATCCACCAGTAGTTTAGTAAAATTTCTTTCATTTTATAATATTAATTAAAAGTTTAGTACAAACGAATTACAATTCACAAAGTCTTTGAAAATGAAGTTCAAAACTCCCAGCCGAACTCATGTGTTTTCCCGCAGAAGCTTTTAACGCTTCCGGCTATTTTCCAAAAGTTACGACATGGGAGCGCCGTTGGCGGCAGGTTGAATGAAAACATAATCCATTTGAATTCCGGAGTAAATTTTCTGTCAAACTGCATTGACGCTTATTTCAAATAATGATGTTAACTGCAGCATCGCACGATTCTGAAGTTCGATTCCGATAGGAGGCTTGAGGGAAGCGGCCGATTTCCGGTGGGCATTATCACGAATGAGACATTCATTTGATAAATGTATTGAACTGTAGATATCTTAAACGAATTTTAGCAAATTTTGACAATTCTTGATAATCTAATGAGCTATCCCTATCTTTCATAATGAATTTTACAACCTTTATACAATTTGCTGATCAAAAGCGTTAACATCTTTTAAAAATGAAACTCTTATTATTTACAACCGCATTATTCTGTCCATTCTTCATGCACGCTCAGAATAATTATCGTCCGATGCCCGAAACAAATGCCACGTGGATACAAGCTGATTTTTTGTACAACGCATACAACGGTCATGAACACGCAACTGTAACATCTGTTGTATATACACAAGATGACACTCTAATTAACGGTCTTACTTATAGGAAATTTGGAAGTCACGGAATTGCTGACTGGATTGACAATTTCGGCTCTCAGCAAAACCAGACTACAGGAACGGATATTATTCCATACACACAGGGTTACTTCCGTCAGGACACGCAGCTGAAAAAGGTGTTCTTATGGAATTCTACTGCTCAAACGGATGATCTGCTTTACGATTTCGGAAATTTAGTTGTGGGTCAGCCATATCCCGCAACGATTACCAATATTAACTTTCCGAATTTACTTGTAATGGCCGTCGATTCTGTTCAACTACTGGATGGAAACTACTATAAGCGCTGGGTTCTGGGCACAAATTCTTCAGATTCGGCCTATGCTTCAGTTATTGAAGGAGTTGGCGGGACAAATGGCTTCAATTCGATCATTTATCCTCAATTTGAGCAATCATCCGGTTTACTTTGCCACAAAGTGAATGCACAACAAATTTATGAGAACTGGATAACAAACTTCCTTTCTCCGCGTTATTCCGAAGATTGTTCCAGTACTCTTTCTGTTGATGATTTGAAAGAAACAGCTTTGGAGCTTTACCCGAATCCTACAAACGCTTCCGTTTCGGTACAAACTGATAAGATCATGAAGTATGTTGAAATTTGCAATTTGAATGGACAAGCACTTTTCATTCAGGAGAATTCGATTGGCGAAAAGAAAGTAAACATTGACCTGAATGCATTGGAAAGCGGGATCTATATCCTCAAAATCATAATGTCGGATAATTCTATTGTTATGAAACAAGTTCAATTGGTAAAATAGAACCAAATCCCTGTATGAAAAACTTGACAATCCTATTTTTCCTCCTGTTCACAGCACAAGCTTATTCGCAAGAGGAACTCACCCATTTTAAAAAAAATCAAAACAGATTCAAGATAGGCACCGATATTGGTCGTGGCAATCCGTTTTTGAACTACGAATGTTTAGTAGGAAAAGGTGCCTCTATTGAATTCGGTTTTGGCCTAACTTTCGATGATACTTACGCTATTCAAAATTGGGAGGGGCATCAATATATCAAACGAGATAATTTCCTTAATACCCGTTATTCCTGGTCTTTCGGAGTAAATTTTCTTCCGATTCCGCGGGTAGACTTTTTGTATATGGGAGTTGAAGGCAAGTACAGGAAATATTACAGTTCCAACGATCAGTTTTTGCATTCGAGCGGAATGTTCCTGGGTGCCAAAAGAAATGAAGTCGCCATCAAATTCAAGATTGGTAATTACTTTCAATTTAACCGTTTTCTCATTGACTATAGCGCAGGGCTCGGATATATGATGAGTAATGATGAATGGGGTTATTTCGCAAACATTAATCCGACAGACAACTATACAAAAGGTGAAGGGACAGTTCGGAAACTTGTTTTCTCTTTCGAAGTAAAAATTGGAGTTAGCGGGAAGAAAATTTATGTTGAGCAGTGAGGGTATCCCTCAACAAAAAAGCCGATCCCATAATAACGGAATCGGCTTCTGGAAAAATCTATTTAATCTTATCCGTTCAATGCTTCCGCACCACCAACGATCTCTAAGATCTCGTTTGTAATAGCAGCCTGACGGGCTTTATTGTAACTTAATGTTAAGCTTTTCTTTAATTCTTTGGCGTTATCTGTTGCTTTATGCATTGCAGTCATACGCGCACCGTGTTCAGAAGCATAAGAATCCAAAACTGCTTTAAACAATTGAATACGCAATGATTTCGGGATCAAATCTTCAACGATCTCAGCTTGTGACGGTTCGAAAATATAATCTCCGATTGCAGATCCTTCCTGAACCGTTGCAACGATCGGAAGTAATTGCTCAGCTTTTACTAATTGGCTTGCAGCATTGATAAAACTGTTGTAAACAACAACTACCTTATCGTATTGATTTGCAAGGAACGTATCCATTGCATAGCTTGCGAAAGTTGCAACACCGTCGAAGTTCAGGTTTGCGAATAAGTCTTCAGACAAACCAACGCTTGACGCTTCAACGTAAATATCAGAACGCTTGAATGCATCCTTCGCTTTCTTTCCGATACAAAGCAAATCTACTTTCGCGTTGGAATAATCTTCCAAAATGACCTGATTCACCCGCTTGATTACATTATTGTTGAAACCACCACACAAACCACGATTGGAAGTAATGGCAATAATCAATACTCGGTTAACCGGACGTTCAGCAGCTAAAGCATTTTCAGAAATGTCCAAAGAAGCACTCAGATTACTTAAAATCTCTTGTAATTTCTCTGAATACGGACGCATTTGAGTAATTGCATCCTGAGCTCTCTTTAACTTCGCAGCAGAAACCATTTTCATTGCAGAAGTAATCTGCATCGTAGATCCTACTGAAGTAATTCGATTTCGTATTTCCTTTAAATTTGGCATTGCTTCTTGATATTTACCTTTTTCACTGATTAAAAATCGGGACAAAAGTAGGTAAAATACTTTATTTATCAGGGTTTCAATCTGAATTTAATTTTCAAACCTCCATATTTGTTTGTTTGGTCTTTGAGATACAATTTCTCCACAAGAGAATTGATGAAAATGATCCTGGACAGAAATCCTCTGCCGAAAACATCTAAAATAAGAAATCTCACCCAATCCGAAGACAGAGGTGAGATTAGCTTCCTCAAGAAATAAATATTAGTGATTAACGATATCTGATTGCATTGGTCCTAAAATGCCTAATAATTCATTTTGTTCCGCAGCTGGAACGTTAAATTGGTTTAATGACGCAACAAGCGCATTAACCAAAGCTCCGAACTCTGCATCGGTAATGTTCATTCCGTCGTGAGCATCGTACATGTTCTGACCCGTATAGGTGTATGGTCCACCTGTAGCGGCACATAACTGGTCAATTAAACGCTCACGGAAAAGTGCAAATCGGTAAGGATCTGCACCGGTTGCAGCAAAGTTATCTGCAATAGTAGGATCTCCCAAAACGTTTTGGATGAATTGGTCTGTTACTGCAGTAATTGCCGCATCACCTCCTAATCTTGTATATAAAGATGGAGTGGGAGTTGTTGTTGTTGGAGTTGTTTCATCATCTTTCTTACAACTTACTGTTAGTATGGAAACTGCCAAAAGGCTTGCTACCATTGTGAATGTTAATTTTCTCATAGCTTATGATTTTAATTGAGGATTATTTAGTCGCGAATGCATAAAAAGTGTTTAACGCGTGTAATGTATGCTACATTAATAGGGCATTTCGGACCAGTTTGTGTAAAATTCTTCTCTTTGAGTTTGATATTGTGTGTTTGATTAATCGCAGATTCAATAGTTTCGCGATCTGTTTCGCTTACGCCATAAGACATAACCAGCAAATTACTTTGGGAATTATAGGTAGAACCATGAACTCCTGCTTGCTTCTTCAACGTTTTTTGAATTTTTGCAACTTTTAGTGAATCACCGATTTTGGAAGCATCGTATTGAACGAAATCTACTACATCTGCTTTTGCACCCGGACCAGGAGCTTCCCAGTTTGCCCATACAAATGCAGAAATAAAGGTGAGTATTACGAAAGCACCGATCAGTTTTGCCGTACGCATTAGAAATTTTTTCATCGCTTGTTTTTTTAAGCTACGAGTTGTATCGAATTATGGATTTCAATTGTCAGAAAATTGTCAGAAAACTCCTTAATTTGGAATTGTTCTTAATAAGTAAGTGGAATGAAATTCAGATAGGGCAAGGCTTTTAGCAGAATAGCACTATAAAAACGAAGCAGTCAGTATCGGGAAATTAATTTCACCCCGGAACACTTTTTGTGTTTAGACTGCAAGTTAAGTTCTCTTTTATAAAACAGTATAAAACAAAAAATCCGCCTTGACGGGCGGATTTTATATCATGTACTTTGAGAATTCTTAGTATTTCGAAGCGAGTTCTTTCGCAACTTTTCCTAGAACATCTGTATCAGCATCTTCATATTTACCAGCTTTCAGGCGAACCAATACATCTGAATGTTTTGCTTCTAAGAAATCAAGGTATTCTTTTTCGAATTCTTTTACTTTGCTGATCGGAACGTTTTGCATCAATCCTTTTGTACCAACATAGATAATTGCAATTTGCTTTTCTACCGGGTAAGGATCTCCCTCACGTTGTTTCAGGATCTCAACGTTGCGTGCACCTTTATCCAAAACAGATTTTGTTGCAGCATCCAAATCAGAACCGAACTTAGCAAACGCTTCCAACTCACGATATTGAGCCTGATCCAATTTCAATGTACCGGCTACTTTCTTCATTGATTTGATCTGAGCGTTACCACCTACACGAGATACCGAGATACCAACGTTAATTGCAGGACGGATACCAGCGTTGAACAAATCCGATTCTAAGAAGATCTGACCATCTGTAATCGAAATTACGTTTGTAGGAATGTATGCAGAAACGTCACCCGCTTGTGTTTCAATAATTGGCAATGCAGTTAATGAACCACCACCTTTTACAAGGTGACGAATAGATTCCGGCAAGTCGTTCATTTGAGTTGCGATTGTATCATCAGCAATGATCTTAGCCGCACGCTCCAATAAACGGGAGTGAAGGTAGAATACGTCACCAGGGTATGCTTCACGGCCCGGAGGACGACGAAGTAATAACGATACCTCACGGTAAGCAACTGCTTGCTTAGAAAGGTCATCAAATACGATCAATGCAGGACGACCTGAATCACGGAAGAACTCACCAATTGCAGCACCAGTCATTGGAGCATAGAACTGCATTGGAGCAGGATCTGATGCGTTAGCTGCTACGATTACCGTATAAGCCATTGCTCCTGCGTCTTCTAATTTCTTAACGATTCCCGCAACAGTTGAACCTTTTTGTCCAATTGCTACATAGATACAGAAAACAGGTTCTCCGCGGTCGTAAAATTCTTTTTGGTTGATGATAGCATCGATAGCAACAGTTGTTTTTCCTGTTTGACGGTCACCGATGATCAACTCACGTTGTCCACGACCGATAGGAATCATTGCATCTACTGCTTTTACACCAGTTTGTAATGGCTCAGTTACCGGTTGACGAAAAATAACCCCCGGAGCTTTACGCTCGATTGGCATTTCATACAATTCACCGGAAAGAGGACCTTTACCGTCGATTGGGTTACCCAAAGTATCCACAACACGACCAACAACACCTTCTCCAACTTTAACAGAAGCAATACGCCCCAAACGTTTTACTGTATCGCCTTCTTTTACTGCTGAAGAACGACCTAATAATACCGCACCAACGTTATCTTCTTCCAGGTTCAAAGCGATTCCTTGCAGTCCGTTATCGAACTCAATTAATTCACCATATTGAACACCTTTCAATCCGTAAACGCGTGCAATACCATCTCCGATTTGAAGTACTGTACCGACTTCCTGCAATTCAGCTTCCGTACGGAATCCTGATAATTGCTCTCTTAAAATTGCAGAAACTTCTGCTGGTTTAACATCTGCCATGTTTTTCTTTTTTTTGAAGAGTTAAAACTCCACTATCTTGTTAAACGTGTTTTTAATTTGCTCAACTGAGACGCCACAGACGCATCAATTTGAGTATCGCCCATACGAACGATAAATCCTCCGATCAAGTCGGCATCTATTTTTTCAGTAACCTCAAGTGTTCCTTTTACAGATTTCCCGATGGTTGCTAAGATCGTTTTCTTTACTCCTGCATCAAGCGGTTTAGCAGTTGTAATGCTAACCGGCACAATTCCTTTGTATTCTTTTAACTGACTATCGAAAGAAGCAGCAATTTGAGAAAGAATTCCTTCACGGCCATTTTTAACAATCAGATCAATAAATAGTTTTGTAACCGAATCGAACTGATCGAAAACCGCATGTAAAACTGCCAATTTTTTATCAGCTTTTACAATTGGGCTTTGAAGCATCAACTCCAAATCATGACTTTCAGCACAAACTTCAGCCATGAACTTCATATCTGCCGCAACCGTTTCCAGTTTCCCCTGCTCTACTGCCAAGTCGAGTAACGCCTGGGAATAACGTGATGCCGATTTTGATGTTTTCATGCTCATTAATTAGTTCATGTTAATATCAGCAGCCAATTTCTCAGCCAATGCCTTTTGCTTATCGTCTGATGACAACTCGCCACGAACGATTTTCTCAGCAATCTCGATGGAGATACCTGCAACTTGCGTTTTCAATTCAGAAATAGCAGCTGCTTTCTCCGCATTGATACTTACACGTGCCGCTTCAACAATTTTATTTGCTTCATTCTTAGCATCTGCTTTCGCTTTCTCAACCATTCCTGTTGCAACTTCTTTTGCATCTTTCACGATTGCATCACGTTCTGCACGAGCTTCTTTCAACAAGTTCTCATTTGCAGCCTGAAGTGCTGTCATTTCAGCTTTTGTTCTTTCAGCCAATTCCAATGCATCCGTAATTTTTTGCTCACGCGCATTTACAGATGTCAAAATTGGTTTCCAAATGAACTTTGTTAAAACGAACAACAACAGAACGAAAACAAGTCCTGTCCAAATCAAAAGACCAAAATCCGGTGTAATTAAACCCATTTTATTTTATTTTAATTTTTTTAATGCTAAAAAAGCGTTGTCACAGCCAACCGCGGCAACAACGCTTTTAAATTAACCTTGAACTCCTGTTTCCAGACCTAGTAGACCAACTACTACTCCGAATAGAGCAACACCCTCGATTAACGCTGCTGCGATAATCATAGCTGTTTGAATTTTTCCTGAAGCTTCAGGTTGACGTGCGATTGCGTCCATTGCTGAACCACCGATTTTACCAATACCCAATCCTGCGCCTAAAACTGCAAGACCTGCTCCAACTGCTGCGATACTTCCGAACATAGCTATATATGTATTAAAAAATTACTAATTAATGATGTGCTTCTTCTACTGCTGCACCAATGAACAATGCAGACAACATTGTAAACAAGAACGCCTGTAAGAAAGCAACTAACAACTCCAACACGGAAATAAACAATGCCATTGGCACTGACAAAGCGCCCCATGCTGCGCTTTGATTAATAAAGATAATCCCAACTAAGGCCAAAATAATAATGTGACCCGCGGTCATATTTGCGAACAAACGAACCATCAATGCAAAAGGCTTCGTGAAGATTCCAACGATTTCAATCAAAATCATAATTGGCAATAACGCTACAGGAACACCTGGCATTGCAAAAATGTGTCCCCAGTAATTTCTGTTTCCGGAAAAAACCGTAACCAATAAAGTACAAACCGCCAGGAACAATGTAAGCGTAATATTACCTGTTAAGTTGGCCCCAAGAATAGGAATAAGACCAACAAGGTTGTTTATAAAAATAAAGAAGAATATCGTTAACAAATACGGAACATATTTATGATATTTCTTGTGATTAATATTTGCTTTTGCAATATCATCACGAACCATTACGATCAATACCTCTAAATACTTAGCCAATCCTTTTGGAGCAACTGCGCCATTCTTTTTGTAGAATCTTGCTACGGTTGACATTAAAATGATAATCAGAATAGCTCCAAACAACAATGCAATAACGTTACGTGTAATTGACATATCGAAAGGCATAACAGCTCCGTGAATATGGCCTTTTTCAAATTTCAAAACACCGGCATGCAACTTGTAAATCTCTTCGTGATACATTGCATAACCTGCTGCAGGACCAACCCCTTTAACATAATCTATTTCCTTACCTGTTTTAGCATCTATCGCAACCGTGTGTTCTCCTTTGTAGAAATGCTTAGAAGAAAACACTTTCAAACCGCCATCGATCAGAATAATCGGAAGATCAATAGCCACACCATCGTGATGTCCACCCCACAAATGCCACTCATGAGCATCCGAAATATGATGCATAATCATTTCAGTAACATTGAACTTCTCCTCTTTCTTATGCTCTGTAGCAAAAGAGGTTGAAAATAGAAGGATTCCTACTAAGAGGGAGAAAGATTGTTTTACACTGAAAATGAAAGACATCGCTTTAAATTCTTTAATTAAAAACCTGAATTTTGGCGCAAAGGTAGTTAATCTTTCAGAAAGTACAAGGAAATAACCCGACGAGTTTCCTTTTTATTCGTGTTAAAATTGAACGGGGTATAAAAAACCGAATTTCCCGGATTTCGAATAACTGAAGTTAGCGCTTATTTAAAAACTGAATCAGAAAAGCACTTTGAATCACCAAAGCTCCAAAGAAGGCAGCCAAAAAATGAAACGCAACCACCTTGAAAGAATTCGGATCTGCAAAACGGGCAAAGAGAACGAATCCCAAAGCCGCTAAAATCTGGATTGTTGTTGCAACAATATATTGCTGAGTTGTTCCGGAAGTGTCGGATTTTGGTTTAAGCAATGCCAGATAGGAACCGAAACCAATAACGACAACTCCACTAACAATTCCCATAAAAACCAGAGGTGTTTTTGTAGCCTGAAATAAAAATGCAGCTATTACACAATGAACAATCGCAAATCCAACCAGGGAAAGCGCTAATTTATTTCTCATTCGTATCTTCTTCTTTTGAAAGCGCCATAACTTCCTTAATGACCAGATAAATTGCAGTACAAACACCAAAAAGTGAAAACCCGACAGTAAACCAAACACCAGTTGGGGCATATTTTTTCTGCAAGAACATCCCCAACCAAACCATTCCACCGATTATTGCCCCCATCTGAATTCCAACAGAGGTAAAACGCAGGTAGACATTGTTTTTTTTTGCCGCCATAAATCAACTAGTAATATTCGTCAAAGAACAGTTCGTACTCCGCGATTTTCTGTGTTTCGAACAGGATTTTGAAATTACTTTCCGTGATATAGAACAGCTTGAATTTTTGCATGTCGACCAAATGCTTTTTGGTTCGTTTGTACGTACTCATGTAATCGGCTGCAGCAGTTTCATCTGCAAAATCCTTCACAATGATCACTGATTTGTCGTTTAGAATCTTAGAAGACGTATTCAATCTCCCACGACTGAAAAACTCTCTGTTAAAGTCTACAACACGCGTTTTAGCAATATTGTTATTTACATTTTCCTCCAGGAAGATCACCATTACCAATGACTCATTATCTGTGTACTTATAAACGCTTTTCTTTGTGAAATCGACAGGAGTGTTTGTAGAATATCCTTTTTCAATGATGTTTTTCATTTCAAGAGCCTTCTTCGCTTCGTCTGTTCCCGGAAACTTCGCAATCAACTCATTCAATGTAGGAAGCAGCGTAGTTTTATCTTCATTCAGTTTAGCCTGGGCGAATGCTTTCAGCAGATAATATTTCGCTGCATACGGATTGTCCTTATCGTTCTCTATAACATTATTAGCACTAGTAATTACAGGGTAGAACAGTCCGCGTTCGTAGCGATCCAAATCTTTCAGATAATCTAATTCTGTTTGCTTATCACGTTCTCTTTTCTTCACGAAATATTCAGGATCTCTCAGATAACCGGCATAATCAGAAGTCGGATAATGCGTAAAAATGTAATCTCTCTGCGCAATTGCTTTTGAATCAGTTGGAGCGTACAAACGATAAATCTGGTAAGCAGCCAGCAACTTGAAATCGCTTTCGAAAGGTTTATCTAAAATTGCCTGGAACTGCGTTTCTGCTAAGGTAGATTCGTTCAATTGCTCCTGGTAAATCTTTCCGGCATCGAACAATGCCGACACCAATGCTTCCTGCGATGCGGCCAACGTAGAATCAGTATTCGGAACGTTTACCAATAACATTTCAGGAGTTAATGAATCGAGTGAATTTGCAACTGCAACGGGAGTTTTCCCGGAAGAATCTTCCACCACCTCATCAAAAGAAGCAATCACAATTTTTTCCGATCTGCGCCAATCGTCTTCGTTCTCACGCTGTCCCCACTGCTTTCTGAATTCCTCAAATCCTTCCTGCTTGGCCTTTTCGTTGCCCCAATATCCTTTGGTATTACTTCCACCTTTATTCTTTGCAGCTTGCTGCTCCTGAAGTAATGCCAAACGTGCAGCATCCTGTTCTTTTTTCTTTTTATCGTCGGCTTTCAGCTTCTCAATAACCTTTTCTGCAAACGCATACTGATCCGATTCGCTTAAAGCAGCAATTCGCTGTAAGCTATCCTCTAACTGGGCACGCTCTATTGCAACAACCAAATTCTGAAGTTTAGACGCTTTGTTCTTCACTCCTTCATAGTTCGGATAAGTTTCCGGAATAACGTGGGCACAGCTATCGTAGTATTTTTGCGCGCGGTAATAATCTTTCTTTCCGAAATAAATATCACCCAATTGCTCGTAAGCCATTCCCTGCTGACGTTTGTTGGATGTACTATAAAACGCAGAACTTGAAAAATTCTCGATAGTTTTAGGTTCGTTTCCTTCCTGGCGCGCTATCAATGCCAATGTATAGTAAATCTGATCTTTGAATTCGGCGTTTTTGGTGTCGCGAAGCAATTTCATCAATCCTTGCTTGGTCTTTTCACCACCATCATTCAACGCGGCTTTCAAGCGTGCGTTAAACGCCATTTCATACGGCGGATTGTATTTCAAACACTTCTTGTAATGCAAGGATGCACTTCCGCGATCGCCTTTACTTTCATATAATTGACCAAGCACGAAATGTATTCTGGCTCGCGGGTGTTTTCGTTTCGCAAACTCCAGGCATTTCAATAAGGCTTCTATTTCCAGATCTTTATCTCCACGTTTTTCAGCGAGTAAAGCTTTTGTGAACGGCAAATCGAAATGGAGACTTTTAGGGAACTCAGGTTCTTTTTTCTCATCCTCTTTCTTCTTCGATTTTTTCGCGTATTTCGATTTCTTCTTTTTCGGTTCTTTTGACTTACTGTCTCCTCCGGCAGCATCCTCCTGTAATTGCTCCAAGTGATCAATCGCAAAACCTGCTTCGGTGAAATCGTTCTGCTGAATGTAAATACGCGCCATCCACATTTCTGCAAGAAGTTTCGTTTTATCGCCAACAAAGAAACGATTGATGTAAGAGAAATTCTTCAATGCTCCATCGTAATCTCTTCTGTAATAAGACGCTACTCCGATCGTCAGCCAGTTTTCGTCGATCCAGCGGTTAAACTCGCTTTTCTTTGCCGATGGTTTTTCCATAGAAGGCATTGCGTGGCGCTGAATAACTTTGGTACATTTCGCGATTGCAGTATCAATAGGTGCATACATGCTTTTCACCTCTTCTTCAGTAGGCAAAGGGGCCAAAGGCAAAACTTGGTAATAATCTTCTTTCAGGTTACCGCGATAGTTAGTCATTGCAGTAGTTAACAACTCATTCGCATTGAAATACCCGTTGTAATGTGCCGTTGCTCCGTGATAACTACGACTAATAAAGGTGTTTCGTTCAGTAGAACAAGCTACCAGAACGACAAAAATTCCGAATATAAATCCCTTAAACAGTTTACTTTTCATAGCGGTTGACACCCGATTGAATTGAATTTTACTAGTTAAACAAGAAGATATTAAAC
The DNA here is from genome assembly GCA_946479985.1 of uncultured Flavobacteriales bacterium. Next base: position 8,921 of record CAMLIF010000008.1, on the reverse strand, counting down.
AGTAAAACAGCAAATATATTGTTTGTGATTGAAATAATCATGGAATTACTAAGGACTAATGGCGAATTATCACTAAATGGAGTAAAAACCCCTTGGTTTTTCAAAAGTTCAGGATAATAGTACACTTATCCTTCCTTTACCCGGGTAAATTAATTAGCTCCGTAAAAAAGAAAGTTCAGTATTATATTGATTCTTATATTTGAGCTATAGAATAATTACCTGTCTACTCAATCGACTAAATCCATGAAACACTTCTTAATCTTCATTACTCTACTCACTCTGAAACTTAGAGCGCAAACTGACCTTACATTCGACAAACGTTTTGTTCAAAGCGAAGATAAATGGGTCGCCTTTAAACCGGATAAAGACAGTTCATACACTTTCGGATTTATTTACATTGACGCCGATGCAGGACTAACGCTGAATGTAGAAGGAACTTTTAAAATGCTTTCTTCGGGTGAATTTATGCCGAAAAAGCAAGAAGAAGCAAACGTAAAAGTACGATTACAACCAAATAACGTACTGGTTGCATTTATCCCCGAATCGAAATTTGAAGAACTTCGAATACAAGCAGAACCGGAATGGCTGAAATTTTACAAAACTGACATCAATTCTGCCGACAGACTTTACAAATGGGGGTTCATGTATAACGGCTGGAATGAATGTGAAAAGGGATTAGAATACCTGGAGAAATTACAGGATATTGAGCCTCGATACGCAGGATTGGCCATTGAACTTGCTTATTCCTACAACTGCCTGGAACAGTACGACAAAGCAGAAGTGATCCTCGAAGATGAAATTCAAACCAATACAAATGACGCTTATGCCAATAAAGAATATATCTATACGCTGGTAAAAAACAAAAAAATCGATTTGGCGGTTAAACAATTTCGGATATCACTGAACCGATTAGATGACAAGCAATACCATGCCGAAAATTGTTTCAATATCATGCAATATTATTATGAATCTAAGGATAAGGACAATTTCAATGTTTGGTACAAGGAACTAAAAAAACATCCTACTGAAAATAAACTGCTCACTGACTACGCAACTATAATGAAGGATGATTTGAAGTAGAAATCTCGTCTTTCAATAAAGATTCAATCCAGGAAATCGGGCGGATAGAAAACCTGCCCGTACTTTTCCCCTATCGCTTTGATGCGTGAAACTTCTTTTTCCGTAGGAGACATTGCAGGCAAAAACATTCCTGCCTCAACGGGTGCTCCAATTTCTTGAAAAAAACTGTCCAATCCTGCCGGAACAACTGTACATAATAACTTCACCACCTGGTCCGACTTATTCTTAAAACAATGAACTTCTCCACCCAGCGGAATATTCACAAACGAACCTTTTCCCGCTAAATTCGTTCCTTCCTCCGTTTTGAATTCCACTTCACCTTCTACAACATAAAAAGTCTCCTGAATTTCAGCATGCGCATGCGGATTTGGTCCGCCACCCGGAGGAACAAGCATTTCGATTACGGCATAACTCCCATCTGTTTGTTCACCAGAGATCAAAATCCGATATGAACCACCTGCAATGGAGAATGATTGGCCTTCTGTGGCATCGAGTATTGAAATTGAATTCTTTTCAGACATTTTGCTTCTCAGTTAATAAACAACCTGAATCTTCCCCAGCTTCACTTCATAGCTTGTCGTAATACCGGATTCAGTCTGCAAGGTTACAAGAAAATTAATTGGTGTGCCGATTGTAAGGTCAAAATCACGGGAAATATTCCGGAATTGGTCATAACCTTTTCCCATATACACGTCAAAATCGAAGCTTTGAGCTTTCCATGAGCCATTGCTGCCAGTAGCTGCCAATTCAATAATCTTATAATTTTCAATTAATGTATCATTCGAACATGCCGTTATTATTAGATAAGGCTTACTGGTGGTCATTGGCATAGCATTATCAATACATTCAATTTTCAATGTTAAAAGATCTTTTGCCAATTTATCCGTATCAACATTTTCACCCGAACTATGAAATAGCTTACACGATGTTAAAATAAGAACTAACAGAAAAATTAAGGATCGTTTCATACTAAAAGAATTTAGTTTTTACTAAGATGTTTGTATAACTGATTTCCATAAAACAGCCTGATGGATCATTTCATCCTCTGCAAATACAACTCCTGAGCCTGACCAATCAAATCAACCAATTCTTTCGATTTCAATATATCTGCATTTCTAAACTCAACGTAACGGGAAATCTTTCCTTCTCCTGCAAGTAATCCGGCCGAATTATCTAACTGAACACCCTGATTAAAACCCAGCTTCACACCTTTTTTCGATGGGAAAATGGAGCAAACATGTTCTTTGTAAGTATTCCCGTATCCGTAGGCAATCATTTTTGCAGATGGGTCGAAAACTTCATTGATCTGAGGCAATTCTTTTTTCAACAAATCACGCAGTTCATAAACAATTGTTTGAACTTCTTCAGAATAACCTGACAAGAAATGATCGATTTCCATGAATCAGATATACGATCCCGAAACCAGATAATTCTTCACGTAATCTTCAATCCCTTCTTCCAGCGTGTGAAACGGAACATCATATCCCTGATCGATCAGCTTCTGCATATTTGCCTGGGTGAAATACTGGTATTTATCACGGATATCCTCTGGAGTATCAATGAAAGAAATCTGCGGTTCTTTACCCAAAGCTTTGAACGTATTTGCAGCCAGATCCAAAAAAGTACGGGCTTTTCCTGAACCCAAATTGTAAATTCCTGATTTGGCGGTTCCCTTGAGTAAAAATTCAATAACGGAAACTACATCTTTTACATAAACGAAATCGCGCATTTGCCCTCCGTCTGTATAATCCGGATTGTGGGAACGGAACAGTTTCATTGAACCAATTTCTTTCACCTGGTTAAACGTATGCATAATCACAGAAGCCATTCTTCCTTTGTGATATTCGTTCGGACCGTAAACATTGAAGAATTTCAATCCGTACCAGTTCGGAGGAGTTTCTGTTTGTTCCAAAGCCCACACGTCGAACCATTGTTTCGACCAACCATAAGGATTCAACGGTTGTAATTGCGGCATTTTGGTTTCATCGTCGTCATACCCTAATTCTCCTAAGCCATAAGTTGCGGCAGAACTTGCATAAACTAATGGAATGTTGAAATCGCAGCAATGTTTCCAGATCATTTTAGAATATTCTACATTCAATTCATCGAAAATCGCTTTGTCGAATTCGGTAGTATCTGTTCGAGCACCAATATGAACAATTGCTGTTACTTTTTCTCCGTTTTCCTGCATCCAGTCATCAAAAACAGAGCGCTCAATTTTCAGAACAAAGTCTTTTCCTTCCAGATTATGGTCTTTTTCTGTTTTAGAGAAATCGTCGACCAAAATCAGGTTCGAAATTCCTTTTGAATTCATTGTTCCAACTAAACAACTTCCAATAAATCCGGCCGCGCCTGTAATTACAATCATCTTGAGCTTTTTTTACAAAAATAGCTAATAGTTAAGAGTGAACAGGTAATAGCCTTCCAATTGTGTGAAATCAGCATTTTAAATAACTATGACTATTGCCTGCTGCCTAATCACTATTTACTAACTTTGTACCACAAAAAACAAAGTAGTGAGTACAGTATACATTACAAGAAAAGAACACTTCAATGCTGCACACAAATTGTGGCGTGAAGACTGGTCGGACGAAAAGAATGCAGAAGTTTTCGGGAAGTGCAGCAACAAAAACTGGCACGGGCACAACTACACATTATTAGTTACCGTGAAAGGCATTCCAAGCATGGAAACAGGATTCGTGATTGATCTGAAAGTGTTATCGAAACTGGTAAAAGACCTGGTTATTGAACCTTTAGATCATAAAAACCTGAATATGGATGTTCCGTTCATGGAGGGAATTCTCGCTTCAACAGAAAACCTGATCATTAAGATCTGGGAAATTCTGGATGGACCGATCAAAAATGCCGGTGGACACTTAAGTTATATCAAACTGGAAGAAACCGAAAACAACTTTGTTGAATACTACGGTGGTAAAGAACCGTTCTAAATCATTTTGAATAAATGGCTGATTTCAATTACGATCAAAAAACCACCGACGAACTTGCAGGTGTTTACCGTAAAGTACTGGAAGAACTGGGTGAAAACCCTGACCGCGAAGGTTTGGCAAGAACTCCTGAACGCGTTGCAAAGGCTTTACAGTTTCTAACACAGGGATATTCCACTGATCCGGAAGAGATCTTAAGAAGTGCTTTGTTTAATGAAGACTACTCGGAAATGGTCATAGTGAAAGACATTGAAGTATATTCTATGTGCGAGCACCACATGCTTCCATTCTTCGGGAAAGCGCACATTGCCTATATTCCCGACGGGAAAATTGTTGGATTGAGCAAGCTTCCGCGCATAGTAGACGCATTTTCACGCCGCTTACAGGTTCAGGAGCGCCTGACGATAGAAATACGGGATTGCATTCAGAAAACCTTACGCCCCAAAGGAGTTGCCGTAGTTTTGGAATGCCAGCACATGTGTATGCAGATGCGTGGTGTTCAAAAACAAAATTCGGTTACAACATCGAGCGCATTTACAGGATTGTTCATGAATAATGATTCAACCCGAAGAGAATTCATTAACTTAGTTCAGGCAAAATTACATTAACAAAAAATCATGGATTTCAATTTTAATTCAAGTTCAAGTTTAGACGATATCACGTTCGACACACAGGCAAAACAACTGGCTGCTCGTCGATTTTTCTCTAAAGTTTACCTTTTCATGTTCGGTGCACTTCTCGTAACCGGAGCAATCGCTTATCAATACGGAACGCCCGAGTTTATTTTGGAATACTTCTATAAAGAAACTCCGAAAGGCCTTGCGGCAACACCTTTATTCTATGTAGTTGTATTTTCTCCGATAGGGATTGTTTTTGCACTTCATTCGTTAGTCAACAGAGCTTCATTTGCTGTTCTCTTTGCATTATTCACACTGTATGCCGTATTACTTGGCTTTGCGCTGACAACCATTTTCATGCGCTATACAACAGAATCTATCGCAATCGTATTTGGAATTAGTGCGGGAACTTTCGCAATAATGGCAATTGCAGGATATACAACCAAGGTTGATTTAACGCGTTTCGGAAGTATTTTAATGATGGCGTTTTTCGGCATTTTCATCGCTTCAATCGTGAATTTTTGGGTTGGTAGCGATGGTTTGTCGTGGTTGATTTCAATTATCGGAGTTTTGGTTTTCACCGGTTTAACTGCTTACCACATGCAAAACCTGAAGCGTTATGCAAACGATGCTTCACTGAACGAAGATCAAAAAAATAAATTAGCTCTTTTGGGCGGATTCACACTCTACGTTACGTTCATTAATCTCTTTCTTTCATTGCTTCGCTTATTCGGAGACAGCAGAGATTAGAAAGAATTTCGGGGAGAACTTGCCCTTTTTAAAGAACAAATTGTACATTTGAAAAAAAATACGACATGTCACACGATAACAATAAACAAGATACTTTCTTCGAAGGAACAACAGTTGGAATCGGATTCGTATACACCATTATTGCTTTGGCAATTATCGGTGCACTTTACGCATTCGGTTAGTCTTTGGAGTAAAAAGGCACCTCGACTCCGCTCGGTGCCCTTTTACTCTCTCTATCCAAAACATAGAGGTCATTGAGCGGAGCCGAAATGCCTCTATTTATGCCGTTCAATTCCATTTTCTCGTGGGTAATGAAGAAACGTCTGCATCAGATCGAACTCTTCATGAAATACCCTTACGAGGTTCAGAATGATGTATTGGAAAAATTGCTAACCGCCGGCACTCAAACCGAATTTGGCAGAACACATCAGTTCGATCAGATCAAATCTTACGAAGATTTTACAACGCTTGTTCCCCTGAACGATTACGAAAGCTTAAAGCCTTATATCGTTCGTTCTATGGAAAACGAACAGGGTTTACTCTGGAACCAGGAAGTAAAATGGTTCGCAAAAAGTTCAGGAACAACATCCGACAGAAGCAAATTCATTCCTGTTACCAAAGACTCGCTGGAAGATTGCCACTACAAAGGCGGAAAAGATCTTTTGGCGCTTTATTACCAGCAATTTCCGAATAGAAAATTATACAAAGGAAAACACCTGATTGTAGGTGGAAGCGCTCAAATTTTGCCTATCTCGCATGATATGTATCAGGGCGATTTATCCGCTATCATTGTGAAAAACCTTCCGTGGTGGGCCGAAATCCGCCGAACACCTAGTAAGGAAATTGCCCTGATGACCGAATGGACAGAGAAGATTGAAAAAATGGCGCTCGGGACAATCAACGAAGATGTTTACATTATTGCAGGAGTTCCGAGCTGGACCTACGTTTTAGCAAAAAAAGTGCTCGAAATAACCGGCAAAAGTAATCTGCGCGAAGTTTGGCCCAATCTCGAATTGTTCATGCACGGCGGAATTAATTTTGAGCCGTACCGCGAACTATTCAGGCAGCTGATTCCGTTTGACGATATGAATTACGTTGAAACCTATAATGCGTCGGAAGGCTTCTTTGGAATCCAGGACAATTCAAAGATCAATGAACTTCTCCTGATGCTCGATTACGGAATTTATTACGAGTTCATTCCAATGGATCAATTCGACGGCACAAATTCTAAAACTGTTGTCCCGTTAGAAAATGTAGAAGTGAACACCGATTATGCCATGGTTATTTCTACCAACGGCGGTTTATGGCGTTACATACTTGGCGATACTATTAAGTTTACTTCCAAAGAACCTTTTCGTTTCAAAATTTCAGGAAGAACCAGTCATGCAATTAATTCATGCGGAGAAGAAGTTAGCGTTGCCAATACCGAAAAAGCGATTTCAGAAGCATCTAAATTAACGAAAGCAACTATCCGCGAGTTCACTGTTGCACCCATTTATATGAATAGAGACGGATTGGGGCGACATCAATGGCTCATAGAATTTATTAAAGAACCCAACGACCAGCTGCGCTTCTCACATTTAGTTGATGAAACACTCCGCCAGATAAATTCCGATTACGACGCAAAACGTTCCAATAATATGGCTATGCTGCCTCCGGAAATTGTTGTAGCTTACCCCGGGCAATTTGAAGATTGGCTAAAAAGCAAAGGAAAACTCGGTGGACAGCATAAAGTTCCCCGATGTTTGAACGCACGCGAAGTAATGGAACAATTATTGTCATTGCACAAACCAGTTAAAAAAACGGATGCAAATTAAGTCTTTCATAATCGGGTTAACCCTTTTTCTTTCGTTCCAGGCAATGGGTCAGGAAGGAAAACTGGATTCTGTCTATACAATTCCACTTGATTCAGGAGCAATTTGGGCAGTTGATTTAAGCCAGCAGGTTTATTTATTCCAGCAACAGAATATTTCCCGCTGGACTCCTCAGGGCAAACTCGGCCTGGAGCAAAGTATCAAACAAATTGGGGAAATAAGCTCAATTGATGCCAGTAATCAATTAAAAATTGCGGTTTTCTCTGAACAGCAACAACAGGTTTGTTTTCTCGATAACGGTTTGGCATTAGCAAACGATTGCATTTCCTTAAACGACTTTGAAGTAGAATGGGCAAACCTTTTCTGCACTTCCAATCAAACCGATCGTTTCTGGATCTACGACCAAATCAACAACGAATTAACGCTATTATCTACTTCAGTTCAGCAGCAGCAGCAGATTCAAAACCTGAAACAAATCGTAGATATCGGGGCTTTGGAGTTAATGGTGGAAAAGGAGAATAATCTTTATATCATTGATGAACACAACGTGCTGGTACATTTTGATATTTACGGAACACTGATCAATTCTTTTGAATTGGGCGATTTTGATCACATCTTTTTTACAGATAATGCCATTTTCGGAATGAAAGACAAACAGTTAATACAACTCTTCACCTTTTCAAACAACATTTTCAATCCTGTTGCGGCAATGATGGTTCCGGAAGAAATATCTGAAAAAATTGTTGCGGTTCGGGCTAGTTCAGATCGTCTTTATTTTGCAACTTATAACAAATTGTACGTTTACAAGATTAAATAGCTAACCAGGATTACAGTTGCTGTGACGTGATGCATCACTCCCTGTCCTATTTATGTTAAACCAGTCATTGTCCAATCTTACATTATTTTTCCACAAATCGGCTCAATGTACTCTATTTTTGTAATTTAGGCAGTCTTTAAAAAAATCACACAATGCATATCGCAGTCGCAGGAAATATCGGATCGGGAAAAACTACATTAACAAAGCTTTTAGCCAAGCATTATAATTGGGAAACACACTTTGAAGATGTAGAGTTAAATCCGTATCTGAATGATTTCTATGAAGATATGCAGCGGTGGTCGTTCAACCTGCAGATTTATTATCTGAATTCCCGATTTACACAAATCCAGGAAATTCAAAGTACAAATCAGGCGGTAATTCAAGACAGAACTATCTATGAAGATGCGTATATTTTTGCGCCGAACCTTCATTCAATGGGTTTAATGACAACACGCGACTTCGAAAATTACTTTTCTCTTTTCAATTTGATGGATTCATTTGTTTCCGCACCTGATTTATTGATCTATCTGCGCGCATCTGTTCCAACGCTTGTAAGCCAGATTCAGCAGCGTGGACGTGAATACGAAGAGAGTATTCGTTTAGACTATTTGAAACGCTTAAACGAACGTTATGAAGCGTGGATTTCCACTTATGACAGCGGGAAACTCCTGATCATTGATGTTGACAACAATCGTTTTCCGGAAAACCAGGAAGATTTAGGGAAAATCATTCAGTCTATCGACGCGGAGATTAACGGATTGTTTTAATTACACGCCAGTTTCGATATATATATATATATATATATATATCCGCCTTCCCTCAGATTCAGTCTGACGAGGAAATAGTAAATATATCAAAATCAGATTTATACTTTAGTAGTCTTGTCGACATCTGCGTA
>CAMLIF010000007.1 GCA_946479985.1 uncultured Flavobacteriales bacterium | reverse complement strand
CGCAGTCGTGAAGCTCCGCCGGGATTCCAGAGTCTTTCAATCGCCTCTGGAAAGATTCGCCGTCCGTACGGCAGCCAAAGAGCGCAATAGAAATCGTGTTCATGAGATACCATCGCTCCGAACACAGAAAAATCATCTGGGGTGCTGAGAAGTATTTATTTGGGTGTTATGAACAGGAAATGGAAGATGAGCGGGAGGAACGATTAAGCTACCACAATGCTTCATTATTGGGTCAATTAATGATGCTCAATTCCACACCTGAACTCATTTGGAAGTCGATTCAAGGGATGACAAAAAGCATCAAATCATTGGATGACGAGCGCAAAGGCTTATACTATCAGTTGAAGCACAAGAAAATAAGTGGTAGCGACTACGACAACTTAATCAACCCACTGGATGAACGAATCGATCAGGCACGTGAGTACCAAAACCATTTACTTTTGAGTTACAAACGAATGGTTGACAACACGTTCCGTCGACGACAACGTTTGAAACAGGCATTCGCTAACACACACCAATCATTGAACAATATGGGCGTTAAACCCATTGAATGTCGTACAATCACACTTTGCAATTTCTACATCGACGAATATTGCCGTTGGTTCAATCAAACGTTTAAGATGGAAATTGCCAAGACTCGTAAACTGGAAAAGTCCACAAAACGCAAACAACAGCGTTTGGCGAAGAAGAAACCCGATTCACGTTTGGAACTGTTGAAACCGTACTTAGAAACTAACCTATCCTTCAAACAAGTATCTGACGAAACTGGAATACCCAAGTCAACTGTACAGCGATTGATGAAAAAGCTAGTCTAAGAATGCTAAGGTGTTGAACCAAGAAATGGTCTACTTTCTTACCTATACCTTGATATATAGGTGAAACTTTGGGTCAAATTTTGGTTCAACTCCTTAATTCTCCCAACCTACGTCCGTTCCTTTAATCTTCCACCATGCTGAATTTGTTAAGGAACTACGACTGCGGTTGTGAGAATGACACCAAAAGGAACACACTCTGCACAAATTTCGAACGAGCCATTACAATGATACCCCCTCTCCTCAAAAGCACGAGAGATTGGCAGTTTTTGCAGTGTTCGGCATACCCATACTACCCCACCCATTTTGAAAATTTGGATTGATACCCGCACTGATAGGCTAATCTACAAACTACCCCCGCCAAAAGGTTGAGGGGGATGAATTATTTACTCTGTTTTTGAGAAATACGACCTGCAAGAACTTTCATTACGTCTTGAATGCGAATGTATTCTTCATATTGCACGTTCAAGTTTTTTAGTGCCTCAACTCTTTCTCTTTGTAGTCTATCTATAATAACAGTCAACTGCGTTAACACTCTAAAAACCAGATAGAGTTTATTATGCCCCGAATATTTATTAATGATTTCATCAAGTGGTTGAATATACAACAACTGATATTCAAGAGTATTTGAAGGCTTTTGGGCTTCGGTTAATTGACCATATCTATTTCCAAACTCAACGAATTCCAGCTTTATTTCGGTTTCAACATCATCAGAATTCATTACGTTTTCTATCTCATCATGCAATGAAATCAGTTTATCAGCAAATTCTTTGTTAATGAGTTCCGCCTGATTGCAAAAGATATCAATAGTTTCAGAATAGAATCTTTCATAATGCTTTAGTTTCTCTATTGTAATATATAAAGCTTCGGTAATCTCGAGGGTATCCTCCTCACTGATTTCAACAATTTCAATCAAAGCCGAGATGAACTCATACTTATTCAAACCAATTAGATTATATGCCAGAATAGGAGGCATTTTTATCGGCTTAATTGCAGTCCAATCACTTGAACTTAGTACATCAAATTGCTCTTTGATTATTTTAGATTGAGCAGTAATTGGATTGTTCATTCCAACAATATCTCTTCTCCAACCGTCAAAGTTCTTTTTAAGTCTATTTTTCTCTGTGATAGAGCGTGACCATGAGTTCAACAAGTACCCCAATAAGAAGGTAACAAATGGAAGTACCAATGCTAGAATTGGAAACAGATAATCATCTTCCGTTTTAAACCTGTTCTCGTATTTGTGATGCAAAACAATTTGCTGAGCATTAGTCTTGTTGTTCAACGTTACAGTTGTATCGGAATGGTTAGTGTAAATAGTGTCTTTCATTCTTTCTGAAGGATTGCTAATCAATATATTTCTGTCCAATCGATGTATGTATTATAGAAAGATTCTGTTTTAACATATACATTCTACCTCTTATCTCATCAATTAAATCAGCTTCTGTAACGTCCCAGTTTGTTAAGATTTCAAGACTCGGCTGCTGAAAAAAATCCGTATACAATTTGCGTATTTCCTTTTTCAGAAAATCGGAATACTTCTCGCTTGTATCTAAGTTATCTTTAAGATAAAAAAGTCTATGGAAACCGTTAAATAGGTTGTCGTATTCAGCTATGTCGTTATAGAGTCCGTCGGTTTGTCTTGCTAATAGAGTTGCTGGAACTTGTGATGGGAAATTTTTAATCGCATGTACTCCTGTTTGTCCAAGAAACTGATACTCATTCAATGACTTCCTAAATTCAATGATTTCATTGTACGTAATTCTAAAGTTCGATTCATGCACAATAATATTATTGTTTTCGATTTGTTTTGTAAGTGCTAGGTACAGTAGAATGGCAGATAAAATTCCAATTGCTGGTGCTGTAATACCGCCTATGGTATCACCTATTTGCCCAGTACTTCCATCCTTGCTAAAACTAACAATTGAAAATTGAGTAAATAATATTGGACTAATTATTACCCAAACAATAAATACGAATACAATTGCAGTCAAATGCTTTTCAACAAATGTGGTTACTCTATTTTTCATGGTTGCCTGTTTTGATATCCCTCGACTAATATTCAATAGGTTTACCCAATGTTATAGCTTGGAAGTACACCATTTGAGACAATCCTTGTTGACCAGTTGGGACGGCTATAACCGAGACCCCTCCTTTAAGATGCCACCCATTTTTTAGAGCGTCATTTACAAGCTTTTCAAATTCGTCTGGACTTTGGCTTCGGATTACTTTGTATGTCATAGTGATAGTGTTTAAAAATGGTCGTGCAATTTAGCATTTTCTGTTTCAACAACAAAACTGTACCAAATCCCGTCCCCACTCCAAAATTTCAATTTCCACTCTTTGATCACCAAACCAACGCCCACAAAAAAAGGAGTCTATTTCTAAACTCCTTTTCTGTTGGCCCACTAGGGCTCGAACCTAGACTCTTCGGTACCAAAAACCGACGTGTTGCCAGTTACACCATGGGCCAATTAATTACATATCAAACCGACTTTTTGATTATGCTGGGTGCAAATGTAACACATAATTCAATTATGTCAAGTGCCGGAGGCAAAAAAAATTAAATCTTCAATAAATTAATTGGGTTGTTATTGATTTTCACTGATTTGTGTTTTTTCACAAAATCAACAAAGCATCCTAGCAATATATTGTTAATTTCGCAAGTCAATCTAGAATTAAAAAAAATGAACTACAAAAAGCTCAACAATGTTACTGGATGGCTGGTTTTTCTGGTCGCAACTATTGTTTATTTCATGACGCTTGAGAGTACAGCCAGTTTGTGGGATTGTGGTGAGTATATCACTGCAGCGTACAAACTAGAAGTTGGTCACCCTCCGGGTGCACCGTTTTTCATGGTACTCGGCCGTCTGTTTTCCTTTTTTGCCGACCCGTCAGACGTTGCTATTTGGATTAACCGACTTTCCGCTTTAAGTAGCTCATTCACTATTCTCTTCATGTATTGGTCTATTACCATGCTTGGAAAGAAGATCATGACAAAGATTTCTCCTGACTGGAGCCGCGGCGATCAACTGGCTGTAGTAGCCGCCGGTGTTATCGGATCTTTAGCATATACTTTCTCCGATTCATTCTGGTTCTCGGCCGTTGAAGGTGAGGTTTATGCCATGTCTTCGTTATTTACTGCGGCTATTTTCTGGGCAATCCTTAAGTGGGATTCAGAAATGGCAGACCTCGAAGGCTTAGATGCTATGCAGGTAAAAAACGCAGCTAATCCGCACCGTTGGATTATTTTGATCGTTTTCTTACTAGGATTATCTATCGGGGTCCATTTACTAGGTTTGCTGGTTATTCCTGCAATTATCTTTATCATCTACTTCCGCTTGGTAGCGAAGATCAAAATGGTTCCATTCCTGTTGATAGGAGTAGTGAGTTTATATGCTCTGAACCTCATTCAGAATGTTATTATCCCGAATACTGTTGGAAATGCGGCCTTAACCGAGGTGACTTTCGCTAACTCATTCAACTTCGGATTTAACGTTGGAACGGTATTCTACTTCCTTCTATTGATCGGAACATTGTTCATTCCATTCTTCGTGAAGTCGAAAAATAAATTCAACATTATTTTGGTTGGTATTTGTTTTACATTATTCCTGATCGGATCAATGAGTATGTTCTACTTCATACTGATTGTTGTTAATGCAATAATTTCTGTTATCATCTATTCTGTTACGAAAAATGCTATGCTGAGTGCGCTTAGTGCTCAATTCAGTTTCATCCTCGGACCAATTTTATTCTACCTGTGCTTTGAAAAAGACAGCAGAATGCGCAAATCGGAAAGTGATGAGAACATTGACTTAGTGATGCGCTTAGCACGATTCATGAACACATTGATTCTTGTAATTGTGATGGGCTACGGAACTTTCTCCGTTATCGTGATCCGTTCAAATGCAAACACGCCATTGGATGAGAATGACCCGGAAAACTTAGTAACGCTGCATGCTTACCTGAAACGTGAACAATACGGAACCTGGCCAATTTTGAGTGGTCCATACTGGAACTCGCTGAAAGACGGAGAGGTTATGACCAAAGACGGCCCGCGTATGGAACCAAACGGTGGGGAAACATGGGGAGATCTTTCGCCATTTTACGTTCGACGATTTGTAGTTCAACTAGACGACAACGATATCAAAGCATTCAAAGACGAACAGCACGCGAAGGATTATGCTAAGAAAAAAGGAGCCGAATATGAAGTAACGGAAAAGTACTTCTCTTCGAACGAGAAAATTCGTTTTCACGCTGTTCCTACTTACAGTCAATCTACATTCCTTCCACGAATGTACTACACATCCAATGATCCGGATGATCCGAAGATTGAAGCATACAAAAGCTGGTCAAACTATTCGGCTCACGTAGCTGAAGAAGGAGCCGCTGATGGTGCCAATATCGGAACAGATGGTCAGCGCCTTCCAACTTTTGGTGAGAACTTAACCTATATGGGTGCTTACCAGGTTAACTGGATGTACTGGCGTTATTTCATGTGGAACTTTGCCGGAAGACAAAACGACTTCCAGGGACATGGAGATGCTATGCGGGGCAATTACCAAACCGGTTTTGCATTCCTGGATGAAGCTCGTTTAGGCTCGCAGGAAAATCAGCCGTATTACACGTCAAACAACCCTTCCAACAATAAATTCTTCCTTTTGCCATTGGTACTTGGAATTTTAGGATTGGTTTATCACACATACAGAGACCGCAAAGGTGCTTTTGTTGTATTCCTTACATTCCTGTTAACAGGTTTCGCAATTGTGATCTACCTGAACCAGAAACCTTTCGAACCGCGTGAGCGTGATTATGCTTATGCAGCTTCATTCTATGCTTTTGCCATGTGGATCGGATTCGGGGTTCTGGCCATTTACGACGTATTCAAAAACTTCCGAAAAGAAGACTGGGCGGGAATCATGAAAATCACTGCTGGTTTAACCGGTTTTGTTTTCATCCTTACTTTAATGGGTACATCAACCATTATGATCACGTACTTGTTCTGCCTTCTCCTTGCAGCTTTATTCCTGCTTCTGGGGTTGGTGTTGAAATCGGCAAAAGTAGGCAGCAGTGTTGCCGCCATTGTTATATTCCTTGTCACCATGACTGTTCCGTACATTATGGGAAGTGAAGGATGGGATGATCACAATCGTGAAGGAAAAACATCTGCCCGTGACCTGGCCAACAATTATTTAATGTCTTGTGCCCCGAACGGAATCTTATTCACAGTTGGAGATAACGATACTTTCCCGCTATGGTACCTGCAGGAAGTTGAAGGAAAATACACGAGCATTCGTGTTTGTAACACCAGCTTATTCGACACCGACTGGTATACCGACCAAATGAAAATGAAAGCCTACGATTCAGATCCGCTTCCTATTTCATTCCGTGAAGATCAGATCCTTCAATTTGAAGGTGGTACTGATCAGGCATTGATGGCATCAACTAAAGAATGTATCGAAGGTGGAATGAGCATGGATGTTGTGAATGAATTAAACACACTGAAAATCTCATTGAATAAGGCTTCATTTGTTGGTGAATTTGAGAAATTACGTCAAACAGGAATTGCTGCAATTTCAGCTTTGAGCTCTACAGACCCAACTGGTTCGGCATCCCTTGAAAATCATAAAAAAGCATTCCTTGTTTCAGCTGACAGTGCAAACGCACAAACAATTGCAGAAGTAAATGCTGCAATCGATGGAACAATTAACGATTTTCAAACCGGATTGATTACCGGGCCAACTGAGAAACTGGGTGAGCTTCAGCAATTACAGTACACATGGGAAGCTGCATGGGCATATTTGCCAATACAGAAAGCTATGGAAGTTGTGCGTAATGACGATAACATGATTACTGTTCAAGGAAACTTAGTTCGTGCATTCCCGTGTTCAGGATTCATTGTTCCTGTAGATAAGGAAAACGCAGTGAAATCGGGGATCATTTCTGCGAAAGAGAAAAACAACTGTGAGAAAGAAATCCGTTTCAAGATGAATAATCGTGGAATGACTAAATCTGACCTGATGATTCTTGACATGTTTGCGAACAACAACTGGAAACGCGCCATGTATTTCTCTTCTCCGGGTGGAACTGAAGTTGGTATGTCGTTATACAGAAGCGGATGTCTGCGTCAAAACGGTATGGCATGGGAAATTACACCTGTTAAAGTTGATGTAGGGGCTCCTTTCAACGCTGACGCGATGTACACGAATATTATGGAACGTTATGATTATGGTAAAATGAACCAAAAAGGAGTGTTGACAGATTACTACGCGCGCCGTCAGACATCTACATTCCGCAGTAATTTTTACCAGCTGGCTAACTTCTACCTGCAGCAGGCAGAACAGATCAATTACGAACTTGCTTCATACGGACCGCAAATTAAACGTTTACGTGCTTCCGGAAGAAATGATCTTGCAGATTCTTTGGAAAGATCAATGACAGGTGGAACAGAAGCAGATATTTCCATGTACAAGAAAAAAGCTGTGAAACTGATCCAGAGATCATTGGAAGTAATGCCTATTGACCTGGTTCTTGATTATGGTGAGGCACCAAGCGGAAATCGCCAGATCCAGGGTGCCGACGGTCAGCCGTACTTATTGTACCAGGATGGAAATCTTCATGAATACGTGACTATTCTTTACCGTGCCGGCGCTAAGAAAGAAGCAGAAAAACTTGGAATGCAGGTAACCGATCAGTTGGAAGCCACTTTAAAGTATTTCTATTCTTCGGATGCTGAATTTGCCGGAAAAAATTACCGTGACGTTCAGGCAACGGTTGGATCAATTTTAGAAATGTTTAAGATTTCTACCGATCCGATGCTTGGAACACCAGACAGCAAACTGGCAGCTCGCTTAACCAAAATTGTAAATGGTATTTACGGAAAAGATATGGACCGTATTTACAAAGAATTGAAACAGTACGCTCTTGATAACGGCGAAGGCAGAGATGGATATTATTCTCAATTACTTGCTCAGCTTCAGGGACATATTGATGCAGTTGGAATACACTACGAAGCAATTGAAGCTCCGATGGAACTACCTCAGGCACCGGCTCCGAACCAGCCTCCGATGGATGCTGTTATGAACGACTCAAGTATGAAACCGGTTCCAATGGATGATACAAACGCTGCTAGAACCGGCGGAAATTAAAGTTAGATGATCCGTTTAACAAGACCTCCACGCTGGATTACGAATTTCTATTCGTCATTCACGTGGAGGTTTTTTGTTGAAGACAAATCGGTTCTATTCCTTACTTTCGATGATGGTCCTGATCCGGATATAACTCCTTTTGTTCTCGATCTCTTAAAAGAGTACAACTGGAAGGCAACATTCTTCTGTGTTGGTGAGAACATCAAAAAACATCCGGAACTCTTTCAGAGAGTCAAAGATGAAGGACATGCCATTGGAAATCATACCATGAGGCATGAAAACGGGAAGAAAACCGCTCCCGGAGATTATCTCAATTCAGTAGAATCATTTAAACAGCTTCATGCCACCAAGCTTTTCAGACCACCTTATGGAAGTATAAGCAGCAAACAGAAACGCGAGCTAAAGAAGAATTATCATTTGATCTTCTGGAGCTGGTTAACCTATGATTTTGATCTGAGTTTTACAAACGAAGAAATTTTGAACGCGGCAAAGAAACTTCAAGCCGGAGAGATTATTGTACTTCATGACAATGCCAAATTCAGAGAGCGTAACATTGAGCTATTCCCTACCCTGTTTGAAGCAATAAAAAAGAATGGGTTTAGATCTGAAGCTATTTCAGAAAAGGATCTACTGCCTTTGTAATTCACCTGATCGCCACTTCTGCATAAAAGATGCCCAGGCAAAGGGATTCAGCAAGTTATTTACCGGAGATTGACCAACAGTGTACAACCGTGTGTTCTGCTGATTCATTGCTGCTCCATAACTGATAGATGCATCTGTTGAAACTTCATTCGCCAATGATGCCAAACTTTGTCCTGACAACAATTTCTGCGCACGAAGCATTTCATCATCATACGGGTTCATTTCAATAAACGCCTGAGCGAATGCTTCTCGTGACGGCCATGGATAAATAAAAACCGGCTCTAGTTCCACAGTATCTACATCCAGCATGTGAATAATACTGTAACGATTATCGACTAATGAATCCGGAACAACATAGAAACCCGTTTGGTGTCCAACATACTTAAATGCGATAGTGTCGCCACGATGAACGACAATCGAAAAGAATCCGTAAATATCTGCAATAGCACCACGTTTTACAGTCTTATTATAAACAGATGCATAAGGCATTTCGCGCACACTGTCAGAAGAAACAACCACACCGGATAATTGGATTAAAGACCTGTCCTGAGCAATCGAACGGGCGCAACTCATTAAAACGAGCAAGGATAGTATCAATTTCAGTTGTTTCATAGTAACAAGATTAAGCTTTTTTTCAGACACTGAAAACCAACTGCAAGAGTTTAACATTTATTTGAAAGAATTGAGAATTAGAAAGAGAATCTAATCTTCCCTCCTTGAGGAGGGATTGAGGGAGGTGGCTTTCATACTAAAACCAGAACGCCCTCCCCCTTAATCCCCCTCCAAAGGGGGAAATCCCAATCCTCACTCTTTCCCATTTGTCTTTTCAATCATCCATTTACATTCTCAATTAGAAGAAATAACAATTAATTAAACCGATTTAGTTACCGGATGATTTACTTCTGATGATTTTTAGCTAAATTTGCAGGAATTTATTCCAAAAATAGGTTCATACATGGCACTGTCCAATCTCAATTCGGTTCGTGAAGGTTTAACTTACGACGACGTCTTATTAGTACCCGCATTTTCTCAAGTTCTTCCCCGCGATGTGAAATTAAAAAGCAAGATCACACGCAACATCGAAGTAAATGTCCCAATAGTATCTTCTGCAATGGACACAGTTACAGAAGCTAGTCTTGCGATAGCACTTGCTCAACAGGGAGGAATCGGGGTTATTCACAAAAACATGACCATAGAAGAACAAGCACTTGAAGTAAGAAAAGTGAAGCGTTCTGAAAGCGGAATGATCCTGGATCCCGTTAAACTATCCGATGACACTTTTGTAAAAGATGCATTATTCTTAATGAAAGAGAATAAGATCGGCGGAATTCCGGTTGTGGATAAAAATGAAATTCTTGTTGGAATTGTTACCAATCGCGATTTACGTTTTGAAAAGGATCATGAACGTCCGATTCGTGAAGTAATGACCACCAAAAACCTGGTTACAGCAACAGATGGCACAAGTTTATCTATGGCTGAAGAAATTCTCCAATTGAATAAAATCGAAAAACTTCCGGTTGTTGATGCAAACAATAAATTAATCGGTTTAATCACTTACCGAGATATTATTAAAGTAAAAACACATCCTGATTCATGTAAAGATGAATATGGCCGTTTACGCGTTGCTGCAGCAGTTGGTGTAACAGGAGATACAATTGAACGTGTTACCGCTTTGAAAGAAGCAGGAGTAGATGCAATTGTTATTGATACGGCTCACGGACATACAGAAGGAGTTGTAACTAAATTGAAAGAAGTAAAACAAAAATATCCGAACCTGGAGGTTATTGTTGGAAATATCGCAACTGCCGAAGCAGCTAAATACTTAGTAGAAGCCGGGGCAGATGCAGTGAAAGTAGGAATTGGTCCGGGATCAATTTGTACAACGCGCATTATTGCCGGGGTTGGTGTTCCACAATTAACAGCTGTAAATGATGTTGCTCTGGCTCTGGAAGGAACAGGGGTTCCGGTTATTGCAGACGGCGGAATTCGTTATACGGGTGATATTGTAAAAGCAATTGCTGCCGGAGCTGATGTTGTAATGATCGGCTCTATGTTCGCAGGAGTAGAGGAATCTCCCGGTGAGACAATTATCTATGAAGGAAGAAAATTCAAATCGTACCGTGGAATGGGCTCTTTGGAAGCCATGCAAAAAGGGTCCAAAGACCGCTATTTCCAGGATGCGGAAGACGATATCAAGAAATTAGTTCCTGAAGGAATATCCGGGCGTGTTCCTTACAAAGGGCATTTGTTTGAGGTGATCTACCAGATTGTCGGCGGATTAAGAGCCGGAATGGGTTACTGCGGTGCTCCAACCATCAATAAACTGCAGGGATCACAATTTGTACGTATTACTTCTGCCGGAATGCGTGAATCGCACCCGCATGATGTAACGATAACAAGAGAAGCCCCAAATTACAGCTTAAAATAAGAGAAAGCATCGCTTTCGATGAAGTTGGCCTTTGATGAAGTAGGGGCACAAGATTTTGGAAAAGTAGGGGTGCAAAATATTGCACCCCTACTTTTTCCAACCTTATACATCACTTTTAATCTTTTCTGCGTTATAACCTTAAAAATTTCTTAATTCCCTCCCCAAGTGCTGATAAAAACAAACAATGTATTACATTTGGGACTGCATACATTAAAAACTATGAAAAAACATCTTTTAGTTGCACTCTCTTTTATTCTTACTATTCAGTTAAACGCACAGCAAGACCCTACGGTACTTGAAATTGATGGTCAGAAAGTAACAAAATCAGAATTTTTACAAATCTATTTGAAGAACAATAACAATCCGAAGTACGATCAACAGTCGTTGGACGAGTACATGGAGTTATTTAAGAAATTCAAATTGAAAGTAGCTGAAGCTGAAGCCTTGGGTTATGATACTATTCCGAAATTGAAAAAAGAATTGGCTGGCTACCGCAAACAACTGGCTCAGCCTTATCTGGTTGATTCTACTCAAAACAAAGCATTGGTTCAACAGGCTTACGAACGTATGCAGGTTGAGATCAGAGCTTCTCATATCTTAATTAAAGTTGAGGAAACCGCAACTCCGGAAGATACGCTCCGTGCTTACAGCCGTATCATGGCGTTAAAAAAGCGCATCGACGGAGGTGAAGATTTCAGAACAGTTGCTTCTTCCAAAGCGGGTTCAGAAGATAAAAGTGTTGAGCGTAATGGCGGAGACTTAGGTTATTTCACAGCGTTCCAAATGGTTTACCCGTTCGAGGAAGCTGCATACAACACTCCTGTTGGAAAAGTTTCCATGCCTGTTCGCACACGTTTCGGATACCACTTAATTTATGTGGTTGATAAACGTCCGGCAAGAGGAACATTGAAAACAGCACATATTATGATCGCTGTTCCAAAAGATGCTCCGGCAGAAGAATTGGAAAGCGCACAGAAAAAAATTGATGAGATCTATACCAAATTGCAGGCTGGCGAATCATTTAGCCAATTAGCAGACGATTTTTCAGATGACGGACAAACTTCAAGTAAAGGAGGTGAATTACCCCCATTTGGAACAGGTACTCAAACACGTATGGTCCCTGAATTCGAAGAGGCTGCATTTGCGCTTAAAGCAGACGGTGATATCTCTCAACCGATCAAAACAGATTTCGGATTCCACATTATAAAACGCATTCAATTAATTCCTTTGCGTACATACGACGAATTGAAGAAAGAAATTCAAAGTAAGGTAAACAAGGACGAACGTGCGAATATTACGCAAAACTCGTTCATCCAAAAATTGAAAAAATCTTACGGTTACAAAGACAGCTACAAGAAAACATATAAAGTATTCGTTGCAGCAATTGATTCCAACTATACAAAAGGAAAATGGAGTGCCAGCGGCATTGAGTCGAATAAAACCATGTTTACGCTGGGTAGCCAGAAATTCACTCAAAAACAGTTCGGTCAATACCTTGAAAAGAACTTCAGAGCAGTTAAAAGCACCGACAGCAAAACGATCGTAGCGAAACAATATGCTGCATGGCAAAAAGCTGAAATTTTGGGTTACGAAGAAAGTCAATTGGAAACAAAACACCCGGAATTCAAAGCATTAATGAAAGAGTACCATGACGGAATCCTGTTGTTTGAAGTAATGACAGATAAGGTTTGGAACAAAGGAATCAAAGATACACTGGGATTAAAAGAATATTTCGCAAAAAACAATAACAAATACGTTTGGGGCCAGCGCTATGACAGTTATGTTTACGAATGTAAGAACCAAGCTGTTGCTGATCAGGTAACTGCCATGTTAAAAACGAGCGATACGATTTCCTCAAAAACAGTTTTGGCTCAGGTTAACAAAGATTCAGAGCTTAATTTGAAAGTAAGAACCGGGAAACTTGAAGTTGACAACACACCTTACCTGGCCGGAAGACAATTAAGCATGGGCGTAAACCCGAGCTATACTTTCGAAGACAAGGTATACGTGGTAAAAGTGAATCAAATCCTGAAACCAGGTCCAAAAGTATTAGCTGATGCAAAAGGCCCTGCAACTTCAGATTACCAAAACTACCTGGAAAAAGCATGGCTCGACGAACTAACTGTGAAACATCCGATCATAGTTCACAAAGATGTTCTCTATTCTCTTGGAAAATAAGAAAATCATAGCTTTTGACGTGTCCTCAACAGGATTACAACAGTCTTGAGCAATTAGTTTTGAAAATCCTTCTGCTTATCGGCAGAAGGATTTTTTTTTCGGCAATAGAACCGTAAATTTGTAACACGAAATTCAATTCACATGAAAAAGCTATTTGGAGCACTCGCAATTATCGCTATTACTGCATCATGTTCATCCAACGACAAGGGAACGGTAGTTTCTGTTGAACACCACAATACATCTTCAACCAAAGAGAAAGTTGAAGTTACCCAGACTATGAACGTTGAAGTTTCAGGAATGAGCTGTGTTCACGCTTGCGGAGGAGCTATTCGTACGAATCTGAAAGATACGAAAGCTGTTGACCGTGTTTCGTTTGATTTTGAAGACGGGCGCAAGGTAAACACGTGTACCATTACTTATGACGACAAGAAGATTTCAGAAAAAGAAATTATTCGAATCATTGAGAAAATCAACGAGAAACAATTTAAGACGGGAAAACATTCTTCCGAACCTATAAAAGCTTAAACTGCTTTTTTCATGAAACTACAATACCGTATTGTTGGCGAAGGTACGCCACTGGTAATCCTGCATGGCCTTTTCGGCAGTTCGGATAACTGGCAAACACATGCCAAACGATTTGGGGAGTATTTCCAGACCATTTTGGTTGATCAGCGCAATCATGGGCATTCTCCCTGGTCTGACGACTTCAATTACGATATTTTGGCCAATGATCTGAAAGAATTACTGGACGACCTTGGATTGAAACAGATTTATTTACTCGGGCATTCCATGGGCGGAAAAACAGCTATGCGCTTTGCCCAGCTCTACCCCGATTACATTGAAAAACTGATTGTAGTTGATATCGGAATCAAAAAATATCCGATGCATCATGAAGAGATCCTGAATGGAATTCATGCTGTTAACAGCAGTAACATGGATTCCAGATCTGAGGCAGAACAAATTTTACTTCCGTATGTTCCGGTTGACGGTACCCGCTTATTCTTATTGAAAAACCTTTATTGGATTGAAAAAGGGAAATTAGCATGGCGTATGAACGTTCAGGTACTGGAACGAGAAATGGAACACATCCTAGCTCCTTTGCCCGAAATGGAGGTCTTTACACACACACTTTTCATCCGGGGCGCACTTTCCCGTTATATTATTGACGAAGATATTCAGGATCTCGAAAACGCGTTTCCGGACTCAGATTTTGTGACCATTGAAAATGCCGGACATTGGGTACATGCCGAAGCTCCGGAAGAATTCATGAACACCGTATTGGAATTCTTACTACGGTAATGCTTCCTGCGGAAATCAGGTGAAACGGGAAGTCCCTTATCGATCCTTACGCGCATTCTTGTCTCGTTTTTTCTCCGCTTTTTTCTCCGCTTTTTTCTTCTCTTCATTTACCAGCTCCACCTCACCGGAAGCAAAAACAACAACCGGAATTCGTTTCATATCTCCAACATCCAGGTATCCGCTCACTTTAATCCGAATCGGGACTCTGTCGTTATCAGACCAAACTTTCCTTATAGTTGCAAGCGGATGATGCATTGTAAAATCAAGCGGAAACTTCAAAACAATCGAAGAAAACGGTCTGATAAAAACATCTTTACCGTATTTTCCCTCCGTATGCAGGTCATTTCCAACAGTCAGTTCATACTGAATATCGCGAATATCCAGTGAGAGGTTTTTTCCTTCGTTCGTAATTTCCAGGAACAAATCTACCTGTACATCTTTCTTAAAAATGCTCAGGTCCTTCCGCTCTGTTTTGATTACACGTAATTCCGGAGGTACCGGAACCTCAATTCGCTTGCCTTTTGAAAGGTTTAGCCTAAAATCTGAATATACGATGGTTGCATGAATAGCAACACCCGTTGAATCCTGATTTTGCAGACTCCGGATCTTTTCCCGGGTTTGCCGGATCGGAATATTCACCGCAAAAGTAACGGTGTCAGATTCTCCTGGCTGCTGATGCACTCCTATGTACTGACTTGTTGAAACAAGTTCGGTTCCACCCAAAGTCAAATCACAAACAATGCTGTCGATATTCATTGGATAAAGTGCCTTATTCTGAACAATAGCGCTTACTTCCACAAAAGCTGTGTCATTTTTGATCTCTGCTTTAATGAGTGTGATCTCTGTCATTTCAGGAAGAATCAGATTCAGCATTTTTTGTTTTCGGACGTAAATGAAAACTGCCACACCAATTATTCCCAAAAGAAGTATTATCAAAACGAACTTCAACCGGATTTTTAAGATCATTTTTTCTTCCTTTCTTCTTTACGTTCGGCATGTTTTTGTTTTCTGGCTGCTTTCTTCTCTTCATTTCCTCCGAACACTTTTTCCAGCAGGGTTTTCTCCTGGTTATCTTTCAGTTTATTGATATTGATCGAATAATCTAATGACGGACGCAGCGCATGAAGGAAAGCATTCCTGATCACAAAACTGATTGCGTACCAGGTATTCACATGTGAATCATCAAATGCCCCGTTGATCGGAATTTTAGTTGCAAGCTTTTCTGTTCGCTGGTTCTGAAGAACTTCAGCAGCACTTCCAACAATCGTTTCCCAAAGAATTTGCTTGAAATCCCCTTCCTGTTTGTTCCATTGCACAACATCTAAATTTTCAAGGAAGGGTTTTGCATATCCCCCGAACTTATTGTTCTTGGCTGCAAATTCGGCATACATACTGAAAGTTCCTTTCTTCACATCGAAGTTTCCGTATTCACGAAGCATATCGTTCAGTAAAACGAGGTTCACTCCTTTTACTTCCGTACTCATATCGAATGTGGGAACTTTGGCTAGCCCGTCGAATTTAGTTGTCAGATAGAATTCCCCTTCATAAGCTTCAGCGGTGGCCTTTAATGTTGCCGGAAGCAATTCTTTACTGTCGGTAACGTTTGTAAGATTCGTTGCGGTGATATTAATATTATTCAACGCAATATCGAGTTTCGGATTGGCCTCCAGGTCCCGGTAATGTACCTCACCGTTATGAATATCGAAACGGTTGATTGTTATTGGCATCAAGTCATCAACCAAACCGGCAAAATCTGCTGTATCGGCTTTTACATCTTCGCCCTTGTGCTTATCCTTCACAAAATTGACAACTGGTTTCTCAACGCCGATCTCTGCGACTATTGCACCGTCAAAAATCGCACTCCATTCAACCGAAAGATCTATTGAAGGTGATTTGAAAAAAGGAATGGTATCGACTTTTTGTCCTTTCCCTTTCGTCACTTTTTTCACAATTCGAATATCCTTAATCTCGTATGCACCACGATAAAGATGGATGTCAATATCTTCAACATGTCCGTAATATTCTTCCAGATTTGCAAGTTTCTTGTTTACGTAATTCAATACGATATAAGGAAGGATAAGCCGGAAAATTACCAGCACTCCAATAATTGACAACCAGATAATACGGCGTCTTTTTTTTCTTTTTCTCTTCTCTTCCGGAGTACGCGCTCTATTACGTTCTTTCCGTGACAATTGTGCTGCATCTTTCTCTTCCATACCGATAGTTTTTAGTTAATCTAACACGTGGGTAAACCATTGGGTAAAAGAATATGGTGTAAGCTACACGAGGAAAAGATAGCTTAAAAGCACCGGATTTGGTCGATGTTTTTTAACAAAAAGTGTTAATAAGGAATTCGGATGTAAGAAAGATTCACGACAAATCAAAGCAGATCAGAACTTCAGTCCCAGCCTGTTCAACCAAAAAACTAAAATTAAACGAGAAAGTTTTACTGCTTGACGCTAACAATTTTAAAGGAAACCGGCAAGGTGTACCATGAATTTACCGGTTTACCATCGTTTATAGCAGGTTTCCATTTGGGCATACTTTTAACCACACGCACCGCTTCCGCATTGCACGACGGACAGTCCGGAACACCCTTTGCAACGATTACATTGGATACGTTCCCGGTTTCAGAAACCATGAACTTGATATAACATTTACCCTGAAGCCCCATTTCAATTGCTTCGGCCGGGTATTTTAAGTTAGCTGACAGATAGGCATTCATCGCTTGCTGACCACCCGGAAACTCGGCCGGCTGCTCAACTGTTTCCAGGATTTCCGGTGCCGGGGCAGTTTTCATAGGCGGAGGAGGTGGCGGTACAGCCTTGAAATGATCGTCACTGTCCTTTTGGATATCAGGTGTCCGTTCTTCTATAATTGGGTAGCCCATAATCTCAACAACCTTCGGTTTTTTAACCTTTGATTTGTTCGCCGCTGCAAGTTCTTTCTCTCGTTTCACACGTTCTGCTTCTGCTTTCTTTTCGGCAACCTCGAAATATTTCTTTTTCAGGATATTCAGTTGTTGAGATAACTGCACGTTGAAAGTTTCATAACCTTCAACAAAAATTCCAAATTCTTTTTGAATCGTTTTTAATTCATCGATCTGCGATTGTTGATTCACAAGTACTGCGTTATTCAATTCATTCGCTTTCTCAAATTCAGCTATTTTGTGCTGAAGCATTTCATTTTGTACTTTGATCTTTACGTCCGTTAAATCCGGCAAAGCGCTCACCAGTGCAAATTCAAAAGGCTGAACCATGATTTCGGGTTCAGGAATATGTTCTTTTTGAATCGGAGAAACCAACGTATTCAGATCATTCAGCGAATACATGGAATCTGCATTAAATCCCATTTGTACCAAATTCGTATGAAACCGGATTATTTCACTACGCCATTTAGCTTCTGCACTTTCCTGATTCCTGAGTCTTTTTTTAAGCGAAATAAGATGATCGGAGAGATCTTTCATTTCTCTTTCTTTGCTACCCCGAATCTCCTCCAGGGAATCGGAAGTATTTTGAACGGCTGCCAGCTCTGTCAATAGCTGCTGATTGAGTTTTTTCTTTGACTGCGCCTGTAGACCGGAAACGGTAAGTGCGCTTATTAAAATCAGGATAATTGTTTTCATCTATTATTGGGCTTTAAATGCAACAGGCAATGTATACCAGCAATTTACAGCTTTACCGTTATTTTTCGCAGGAATCCAATCCGGCATTTTTTTCACTACACGAATTGCTTCCATATCACATTCCTGACAGTCGGCAATACCCTTCTTAATGGAAACGTTTGAAATATTTCCTGTTTCGGAAACTACGAATCTCAGGTAAACTTTGCCGTTAATGCTAAGTTCTTCAGCAACATCCGGTATTTTAAGGTTAGCTGCAAGGTACTCTTTCATAGCCTGCACTCCTCCCGGGAACTCAGCTGGCTCCTCAACAACATCGAAAATAACGGGTGGTTTTGGTGGCGGTGGTGGCTCAGGCATAGGAGGGGCAGCCTCAAAGTAATCTCCTGAAAACTCGTCTTCTCTATTCGATCCTCTGAGCATTTGTTTTTCCATTATCTCATCATCATTAACTACAGGTGGGACAAACGGAATAGTTTTAGGGTTTTTACTTTTTGTTTTACTGGCAGCAAGAACTTCTTTCTCACGCTTTAACCTGTCTTCAGCCTGTTTTTTCTCAATCAATTCATCATACTTGTTTTTGAGTAAAGTATGTTTATCGCTCAAGGTTCTATTTAGAATGGTGTACTTGTCATTCAGTACGTTCAATTCATTTATTGTTTCAGAACAGCTGTCTGCTATTTGCTGCTCTTCTGCCAATAACGTTCTGTTCTTATTATTTGTCTCTGTAAATGAGTTTATTTCCAATTTCAATACTTCGTTTTGGGCTTTGACTTTCATTTCTGTCAAATCTCGCACATACGGCTTCCTTAACAGAATGATTTTTTTAGAATACCATGCAGGTTCAACTGAATAGTCTTTGTTTAAAGTAGGTGAAACAAGTGATTTCACTTCTGCAGAAGAAACAATACTATAGCCATCAAATCCGAGATCTTTTAATGCCAATTGTTTTGAATCAATTCGTTGACGAAGAATTGCCTCTTCGTTTTTTAATTGATTAAATTTTCTCATGGCCGCAATAACAGATATCTTGAGATTATTTATTTCACTTTGTTTCTTTCCGTGAACGCTCTCTATGGAATCAGCAGCTTTTTGAACAGCAGTCAACTCAGCCAACAGCTGTTGATTGATCACTTTTTTCGATTGCGCCTGAACACTAAAAGCGATAAACGCACTTATTAATATCAGAGTAACTATTTTCATTTATTGAACTTTAAATAGAATAGGCATCGTATACCAGCAATTTACAACTTTACCGTTATTTTTGGCAGGAATCCAGTCCGGCATTTTTTTCACTACGCGAACTGCTTCCGCATCACATTCCGGGCAGTCGGCAATACCTTTCTTAACGGAAACGTTTGAAATGTTTCCTGATTCGGAAACCACGAATTTCAAATATACCTTTCCATTAATACTCATTTCTTTGGCAACCGCGGGCATTTTCAGATTATCCGCTAAAAACTTATTCATTGCTTCTCTGCCACCGGGGAATTCGGCCAGTTGTTCAACAATATCATAAATGACAGGTACAGCCGGGTTTTCATACTCTACCATAGGTTCAGGAGGAGGTGCAGAAAACTCAGCGCCATAGTTGAAATCGCTGCTTACTTTCGTGTTTTCACCATATTCTACAGACTCCTGTGGGACTTCGTCCTCTTGATCTACAATTACCGGCTCCACGAACTTCGGCTTTTTACCTTTGTTTTTCTTAGCCTCAAGAGCGAGTTGTTTCTCTAGCTTCAGGCGATCTTCCTCTTCTTTTTTTGCTGTCAGTTCTTTATACTTATCTGCCAGTAAAAGCGCTTTTGCTTCTAACTTTTTATTGAAGGCAAGGTACTCATTGGCGATTGCCGAATAATCATCACTTATCTTTATCCAATTTTTCAGAATAGTCTGCTCTTCCGAAAGAAGCACCATATTCTTCTCGTTTGAGGATTTATATTCATCAATCTTCAGCCTCAATAACTGGTTTTGTGTCTTGATCTTTACGTCTGTCAGATCCTTCATCGGAGCAACCTGGATAAGCGTAATATTCTTATTCAGCCAATCAGGTTTTTCGGGATAGATTTTGTCGATACTCGGCGGAACGAAGTTCTTTACCTCTTCTAATGAAACAAGTGAATTTGCATCGAAACCGGCCATTTTGATCAGAGTCGAATGATTCGACTTAATCTCGGATCTAAGGTTTATTTCTTCCCGTTTTTGTTCAGAAATCCTTCTTGCCGATTTGGATCCGGTATCGACATAGTAATATATTCCACGAAGCAGATCACTATGAACCTCCCGGATAGAATCGGCCGTTTTCTGCACTATTTGCAGCTCTGCAAGCAATTGCTTATTCTTAACTTTTTTCGATTGTGCCTGAACACCAAAAGCGGTGCATACGCTTATTAAAATCAGGGTGGTTATTCTCATTTTATTGAATTTTAAACGAAACCGGCAAGTTATACCATGAATTTACCGGTTTTCCATTGGTTTTTGCAGGTTTCCAATCGGGCATGTTATTTACGACCCGGACGGCTTCCGCATCACATTCCTGACAGTCGGCAATGCCTTTTTGAACCTTAACATTCGAAACATTTCCGGTTTCGGAAACCACAAATTTCAAATAAACCTTCCCCTCGATTCTCTTCTTTTTGGCTGATTCCGGATAAACCAGGTTCTCAGAAAGGTATTTGTTCATTGCTTCCCTGCCACCAATAAATTCGGGAATTTCATCAGTAACCGAATATATTACAGGCTCCTTGCTAGGTGATTCCGAATAAGAGACAGGTTTTACTTTGTAGAAGCAATGTTTGTATTTTGAAGTTTCAGGATTCGCCAAATAAAGTTTTCGTGCCTGGGCAACGGTATCTTTCAAAACAGCAGTGTATTGATTTACTTCAGTTAGCTTAAGTTCGTATGCAGCCTTAAGATAATTTATAGACGATTCTATTGATTGGCCCTGGTTAAATCCGGATGACGCTTCATCCAAAAACAGAAGCATCCTTGAATTTTTAATGATATAACCTTGTATACTTTCCTCCAGGTCTATATTTTCTTCCTCTAACGATTTCTGACCCAAAACCACATCATGCGGGTAATAATTCACATTATGCTTCACATTAAGCACTTCTCCGAGGGCAACATTGCAAGGCGTGAATTTATTCCTGGCCGGAAAATTATCGTCGCTCAACAAATCATTGAAAGGGATTGTTTTGCTGTATGTCCAGTTAATACACTCTATCGAATCCTGGTATGCTTTGAATGTTAAGTAGCTATCAACAAGCTGATTAAAAGGAATAGCCTTGAACTGAAGCAACAAACTGTCAGAATAAGTATTGAAAGCAAGATAAAGTTTATCAAACACCGGTTTAATTTCTTCTGATTTGGCTTTTACAGTTAGCAATTCCTGACGTAACTGAGCATTCAACTCGGCAGGGGTTTGTGCCTGCCCTACTGATGTGCACAAAATCGACAAAATAAAAAGACAGATTAGTTTCATAGTATAAAGAATATCTTATTTAACGTACTGGAATGAAATAGGAAGCGTATACCAAGCGTTTACAGGTTTTCCATCCCTTTGAGCAGGAGTCCAGTCGGGCATATTTTTCACGACCCGAACGGCTTCATTACCACATTCAGGGCATTTTTCCATACCCTTCACAAGTTGAACATTCGAAACATTCCCGGTTTCTGAAATTATAAATTTCACATAGCATTTGTCCTTTAGTTTCCGATTAGGAACTTTAGCAGGAACCTTAATATTCTCTTGAATATATTTAACCATTGCTTCCCTTCCACCCGGGAATTCGGCAACTACATCCACAACAGAAATTTTGTTTTGGGAAAATCCGAAACCTGAAAGAAAAAGGAATGAAAGAATGATTGTTGTGCGCATACAGATTGAGGTTTATAGGTTAAAGTTAGCAGATTTTATTTCAACCTGAAATCTATAGGCAGAACCATCCGGCTGCTCACATCTTTTCCGGCTGTTTTTCCGGGAATCCAGTGAGGCATTTCCTTTACAAGTCGCGATGCTTCAAGAGAACAATCCGGACATTCAACAATTCCCTTCACGACAAGTACATCTGATATTTCCCCGGTTGATTTTACCACGAACTGAACGTAGCACTTGCCTTCTACTCCAAGCTCCATGATAGCTTTCGGAAGTTGAATATGCTCAGTTATGAATTTTTTAAGGGCTTCACTGCCACCTGGAAATTCGGCAGGCACTTCAGCAATTTCACTTTCAAACGGCGACTTGTGTGTTGGTTTAACCGGGTCTACAACCGGAGCAGGTTTCGTAAGGAATTCCTTTTCATAACGAATGGTAAACGCAGTTCCTCCTTTATTATCCTTACACTCTTTGTCGTACAACTGGTCGGTATAAGTGCGCAGTTTTTTAAGCGACTGATCCAATTCAAGAATAGAACGGTAGTAAAGCACCTCCATGGAATCAAGTTCTTTTGCAGTTTTTTTGACTTCTGCAATCATATTCCGCTGCTTCACCAGAACCACTGCATTTTGGTTTTGTGCCGTTGTATAGACTGTTAGCTGGTCTTTCAAAAGCATATTCTGAGCTTTCCGCTTCAATCCATCGATAACCAATGTATCCTTGACATTCTGAAATAATAAAATTTCCGAAAGCATGATTCGTTCCCGATCAGCATGAATCTTATAACTGAAAGATTCGGCGTTTTTCAGATGTTGTTCAGAAATAAGCTTGGTATAATCGATGTTGAACGCTTCACAAAAATCCATTAGTTTGCGCAAATCACTGATTTCTTTCTTCAAACTATTCTGCCTTGTAATAAACGCGTGTTTGGAATAGGCGCGATAATCTTGTCGTGCTTTCTCCAATTCATTGAATTCGGCTAAATAAACAGCTACGTCAGATGCATAGCGTGTTTTTGCAGCAGCCAGCTCGTTTTTCAGTGCAGCGTTTTGTTTCTTGGCAGACTGAGAAAATCCAGCAAAACCAGTAATCAAAATCATCAAAAACAAAAAAGACTTTTTCATTGTTTAATTTTTTCCATTCGCAGTTCAAGCAATTTTCAGTCCGAAATCAATTTTAATTCTGGTCCAGCTTCTTCACCATTGTCAAAATGGTTGCAATTCCAACTAATGGCTCATCCGTATCATCCAGCATTTCAACCAGCCATTTAACAACACCACGCTGAATAAGTGTTTTCGGATCGTCTTCGTTTGGAGTTACATCTGTGCTGATTTTCTCTTTACACGTAAATCTGATATGAATTTTAGCTCCCGGATATACAGGCTTGGTAAAACGAAGCTCATCAATTCCGTAGTTCAAAAGCACCGGATTGATTTCGTAACTATCAACAAATAATCCGGCTGAAATACTCATAATCAGATAACCATGCGCAACCTGCTCGTCAAACATGGTTCCCGCAAAATTTGTTTCTCTTTTATGCGCATAGAAATTATCACCGCTCAAAGCTGCAAATGCGTCAATATCTTCGGCTGTAATTAATCGGCTGTCTGTAATCAATTGATCACCAACCTCCAATTCCTCGTAATGCTTTTTGAACGGGTGAATTGAATCTGTTTTTCCTGCTGCACCTTGCTGAAACTGCTGCGTAATTTCAGTAATTGTGGTTGGATGACCTTGAATCGCAGTTCTTTGCAAATAATGCATCACCCCGCGTTTTCCACCCATTTCTTCTCCGCCACCCGCACGACCCGGGCCACCATGTGTTAACAAGGGCATAGGTGAACCATGGCCTGTGCTTTCTTTCGCACAATCTTTATTCAAAACCAAAATTCGTCCGTTCATACAAGCCGCTTCAACCACAAATTCACGTGCTTCTTTATCATCAGGCGTAACAATTGACGTTACCAAAGAACCAGCACCTAGTTTTGTCAGCTCAACGGCATCGTCTAAATCTTTATAAGGCATAATGGTTGAAACCGGCCCGAATGCTTCAATTGAATGCACATCGCGGGACTCAAACGGTTTTTCATTTCGGAATAAGATCGGAGAGAAAAATGCTCCTTTGTCTTTATCAGCTCCAATCACATCGAAATCGTCCAGTGAACCGAAGACAATTTTCTGCGAATCCTGCAATTTCTCTACACTTGCCCGAACACGATCAACTTGTAAACGATTAATCAAAGCTCCCATTCGAACTCCTTCCTGAGCCGGATCTCCAATTTTAGTCGAAGCCAAACGAGCTGAAACGGCGTTCTGAACTTCATCCAGAACATTCTCCGGAACCATAATTCTGCGAACAGCCGTACATTTCTGTCCGGTTTTGATGGTGATTTCTTTTACAACTTCTTTTACAAATATGTCAAACTCGGCTGTACCCGGAGTTGCTGCTTTTCCAAGCACCATTGCATTTAGTGAATCTGCTTCCAGATTAAAAGGAACAGATTCATTTGTAATTTGAGGCAAGGCTTTCAAAATTCTTCCTGTATGTGCTGATCCGGTAAATGTTACCACATCCTGGCACATTACTTTATCCAGCAATCCGCGTCCGAAACCGGATATAAGCTGTAAACTTCCCTCCGGAAGGATTTTTGAAGCAATGATATCCTGAACAATCGCTTCGGTTAAATAACTTGTATGTTCAGATGGTTTTACCACAGCCGGAACACCGGCCATTAAATTCACTGCAATTTTCTCGAGCATTCCCCAGATCGGGAAGTTGAATGCGTTGATATGAACTGCAACTCCCTGTTTGGGAACCATGATATGATGCCCGATAAACGTTCCGTTCTTAGACAAAGGCGCCGCTGTACCATCAACATAATAAGGAAGATCAGGAAACTGCCGGCGTAAAGATGCATTTGCAAAAATGTTTCCGATTCCGCCTTCGATATCAATCCATGAATCAACACGCGTTGCTCCGGTTAATGCAGAAATCTGGTAATAACGTTCTTTTTTCTCAAGAAGGTGCATAGCTAAGGCTTTCAGCATTCTACCACGTTCCTGAAAAGTCATTTTACGCAATGTGGCACCACCGGTTTTTCTTCCGTAAGCAAGTACATCGCCAAAATCAATTCCGGCACTTGAAACACCACCGATGTGTTTGCCGGTTATAGCGTTATATATATTTTGTTCGTTTCCTTCACCGGCAACCCATGCGCCGCAAACATAGTTCTTTACAGTAATCATAATCGAAAATTCGTTTCCCGCCAAAGATAAGTATTGATTGCGGATTGCGGATTGCAGATTTCGGATTATTGTTTCAATCTGCAATTATCCTGAATTCGAAATCGGGAAATCACCTATCTGACTTAACAAAACCTTAATATTGAATGAACCTTACGTACAATCAGTTGTAAATCTGCATACATCACTCGCTATTTTCGACAGTTAAATAAAAAAGTGACTAAGAAAACAGAATGTGTTTTAAAATTTTAAATCCTTTTTACTAAGTTTGATCCCTAAACAAAAAAGTTTAAATACACTAAATTATGAGCAATTCTAAAAAAGCTGGAGGTTTTTCATCATTAGTAGCCTCTTTAACTATTGCGATCGCAGTTGTAATCGGTTTCATTATCTACACGAAAATCTTCGGAAATCCTGCGAACTTCGAGGAAAGAGACATTACAAAAGAGCCTCTTAACACCCTTGGGACCATTCACAAAGGAGGTATCATCGTACCGTTCTTGTTGGCAGTTAACATCACCGTACTTATTTTCATTTTTGAGCGCTTCATCACATTGAGCATGGCAAAAGGAAAAGGAAACATCAACAAGTTTGTAAACAAAATCAAAGGATTGGTTCAGGCTAATGACATTTCTTCTGCAATTGAGGAGTGTGACAAACAAAAAGGATCATTGGCAAACGTTGTACGTGCCGGATTAGAAAAGTATGAAGCAATTTCTACTGACACTTCTTTGGATAAAGAGAAAAAAGTGGAATTGTTGAAAACAGAATTGGAAGAAGCTACTGCATTGGAGTTACCTATGTTGAGCAAAAACTTAGTGATTATTTCAACTTGTGCATCAATCGGTACATTGATCGGTTTGATCGGTACGGTACTAGGGATGATCAAATCCTTCCAGGCGATGTCATCAGGAGCTCCGGATCCGGGACAATTAGCAGTTGGTATCTCTGAAGCCCTAATTAATACAGCTTTAGGTATTGGTGCATCTACGCTTGCAATTATTTTCTACAATATTTTCTCTACGAAAATTGACCAAATGACTCACTCAATGGATGAGGCTGGTTTCTCAATTGTACAGAATTTCAACGCAACTCAAAAGTAATTCACCTCATTTAAAACGGTAAAAAATGGCTAAAATAAACATGCCCAAAGGTTCGCCTTCTATCGACATGACGCCGATGGTTGACTTAGCGTTCCTATTGGTGACATTCTTTATGCTCGCCGCTAAGACCCGTTCAAGTGAACCAGTTGAAGTTAAATATGCTACCAGTATTTCGGATGAAGAAGTACCAACAAAAACCTTGGTTATGATGACCATTGACCAAGGCGGATGTGTGTACCTGAATCCGGGGCCAATGGCTGTTCGGGAAAAAGTTCTTGGACAAATGATGGCTAAATACAAAGTGGCATTAGACGAGGATCAAGTAGACGAATTCAAGAAACTTACGAGTTTCGGTTGTTCTATGAGTGAATTACCTGGTTACTTAGACCTGTCGGTGGAGGAAAGAACACAGTTTCAATCTAAAGGCGTACCTTCTGACACAGCATCCTTTGCAAACAACGAATTGAAAGATTGGTTGAAATTTGCAAACAAGGAGATTTTGGCTGTCGGTAAAACAATGTACGAAGATGCTTTGACGAATCAAAAACCGGAAGAACCAACGCCATTGGCCGAGGATTTCAAACCGAAATATGTGATCAAAGCAGATGGAGGTGCAGTGTATGCCCACGCAAAACGCGTTGTTGAAACTTGTCGCGATTTAAAATTAAATAATATCAATTTCGTCACCTCATTGGAGATGAAACGCTAAATACTTAAAGACATGGCAGAAATAGCAGATGGCGGCGGTGGCGGCAATTCAGGCGGGAAGAAAAGAGCAAAGAAAAGCTCCACGAAGGTCGATATGACCCCAATGGTGGATTTAGCATTCTTATTATTAACTTTCTTCGTACTAACGTCAACTTTCGCAGAGCCAAAGATCATGAGTTTGGTTTATCCCGCGAAAATTGATGAGAAAGACCCTGAAGTTAAGCCTCCGAACGTAAATAATGGTATCACCTTTATTCTTACGGAAAACAAAGTGTTCTATTATTCAGGACAGTACCGTAAGGTAGCTGGAGAAGGATTCCCTGCAACAACTTTGGAAGAAGCAAACTTTGGCCCGGGCGAAGGAAGTGTTCGTAAATTACTAGCTGACCGTAATAAAACGGTTATTCTAGCCCACAAGGAGATTGATCTGAAACTGCAGCGACGTCAAATAGTTGATTCCATTGCGAAAAAACAGTTGATTGCAGCAAAAAAAGATAAAAGAGCCTTGAAAGTTCTCATCAAAACAGACAGGAAAGCTACCTGTAAAAACTTCATTGACCTCGTAGATGAATTGAAAATCGCTGATGTCGGAGTTATTGCACCGGTAGATTTAACGAAAGATGAGGAAGATTTGTTAAACGCTAAACTAAGATAAAATGGGAATAGCAATAGTGGTACTTGGTATCATCGTTTTACTTTCGCTATACGATTATTTTTCTGGTCGCAGCTGGCAGTCAGACACCTCCGAAGATCGTGTAGAGACGGTATTTGAAAACCGAAACAGAAGTTATGGCGCGTACACAATTCGTCGCAAATACAACGTACTGTTGATCTTGATCACGCTTGGTATAGGTGGAGCAATTGCAGCATCTTTTGGTGTAGCAACTGCAATATCTAAACCGGTAGCTAAGAAAAAGAAAAAGAAGCAAACCGTAGACATGTCTACCTTTGCTGATGACGAGAAGAAAGAAGAGGAAAAAGAGTTAGAACCATTGGAAGAAAAAGTTCCGGATGAGCAAAAAACACTTGCCTTCGTTCCCCCTGTTATTGTTGACAAGCATTCTGAAGATATTCCTCCCGTTGATGACGAGTTGAAAGGCCAGAATATTGATGACAAAACAAAAAAAGGAAATTAATTTAACACTCCTACACCTCCACCGCCGCCACCACCACCACCACCACCGCCACCACCGGTAATTTATGATGTGGTAGCGGAGCCGGCTGAATACCCGGGTGGTAGAGAAGCGATGGTAGCATTTCTTCAGAAAAACATCAAGGTTCCGGCTGTAGCAGAAGAACTTGGAATTAAAGGAAAGGTATATTTGAAATTCGTGGTTTCCGAATCAGGAAACATTTCAAACGTTTCCGTTAAGAAAGGTATTGCCGACTGCCCGGAATGTGATGCGGAAGCAATGCGTGTAGTGAAAAAAATGCCGGATTGGATTCCTGCAAAAAATGATGGTAAAAACGTAAACGCATGGTACACATTACCGATTGTGTTTAACGTACAATAATCTTATAATTAGTGAATCCCGTTTGTCTTCCGGCAAACGGGATTTTTTTATACCCATGAAAAATATTAAATACATAACAGGATCATTCGTCATTGTAATGGCTGCAGTACTTGCTGCATATTTATATTTCACACCGCTTTTTACTGACAGAGTTTACGGTGGGAGAAGAACAATCCTTATCTGCCTGTTATTAGGTTATGCCATATTTCGCGGTGTAAGAATGTATCTCAATTTTCAAAAAGAAAAACAAGATGAGAAAACCAGGAATTTGTAGTTTCATTCTAAGCCTGACTTTATTGGTTTCCTGTGATGGAACCGATAACCCGCTAGCTTACGATGACACGACCAATAGCAGAGGTAAAGCAACCATATATGTGGAGAAGAATCTTCAGCCCTATTTGGAAACAACTATTATGTCGTTTGAAGGATTTCGTCCTGAAGCACATATCAATGCCAAATACGAGCGGGAAATTGATGTCGTAAACACATTTATTGACAGAAAAACAGATGCAATCATCATTTCTCGTGACTTTACAAAACAAGAACGCGAAGAGTTTCTTGCAGACCAGGTAGTATTCAGAACGAATAAAATTCTTGTTGGTTCAATCGCTCTTCTTACTCCAAAGACTGAAGACAGTACTTACACCGAAACAGAATTTTTACGTTTACTGACTTCAACAAATGAAAATGATCCGAAAATTCTTTTCGATGATGTTCAAAGTGCCAATTTCGAATACTTTCTTGATCGGATCGCGCCAAAACAGTTCGGACCTAATGTTAAATGCTTAAAAGGTAATCAGGAAGTAATTGATTACATGAAAAACAATAAACATTGTATTGGTGTTATCGGTTTCAACTGGATTAGTGACATCGATGATCCGAAAGTGGTAGAGCGCTGTAAAAATTTAAATATCGTTTCTGTATCTAAAGCAAGCTCAGATCATTTTGTTCCTCCTTTTACATATTATGTATACGAAAAAGAATATCCTTTTATTCACTTCTGGTATATCCACAACAAGGGAAGCAAGTCAAATCTCGAATCCGGTTTCGTGAATTATCTGATCAGTGAAAAAGGACAATTGATCGCAAAAAAATCAGGGCTTCAATCGTATTACAAAATGACAAGAGAATTTAACATCGTTGTAGAATAGTTCAATACACCTTCTGTACAGATAAATCAAAAGAAAACTAAAATTTCATGTCAGAAAGTTCAATTAAATGTATTTTGGCAGGAGAATTGCAAACAGCACTCAGAATTAAATAAGTTATGAATAAGATTTTAATTGTTGGCTTTATAGTTTCAACTGCGGTTGGAGTTTCAGCCCAAACATTACAAGACGCAAAAAAGAAAGTTGTTAACGAGCGCTACGAAATGGCACGTGAAGATTTCAAATCGTTAATAGCAAAAGACCCAACCAGTGTCGACAATGCATTTTTCTACGGAAACTTTCTTGTTAAGATAGATGATAACAAGGGTGCAATTGAGCAATTCAAATCTGCTGCTTCTAAAAATGCAGAAGACAAATTAGCTATGGTTTCCGGGGCGAAAGCTACTTATTTTGCAGGAGACACGACTTCTGCGGGAATTAAGTTCAGAGAGATCATTAAATCAACAAAAAACAAAAATGTTTGTGTTCTTTTTCATACAGCTGAAACTTACGCAACAGGTCCGGTAAAAAACTTACCGGTTGCAGAGAAATATTTGAACCGTGTTATTGAATTGGAACCTGAGAATATCCAGGCATTACAATTGTTAGGTGATGTGATCATTGATATTACAACATCACGCGTTTCAGAATCAGTTGCTAAATACAATACGATTCTTAAACTGGAGCCTACTAACGTAGAAGCCCTGGTTAAAAAATCGTATATCTACGAACGTGTTGGAAACAAAAGCGCTGCAATTGAAGGTTACGAACAGGCAATCAAATTAGATCCTAATTTTGGTCCGGCTTACCGCCACGAAGCGGAAGTGCAGATGGCAGAGGGTAATGCTGAAAAAAGCGCTGAGCTTTGGACAAAATACCTGGAACTGAACAATGATCCACAGGCACGATACCGTTATGCTACTTCTTTGTTTATCGGTAAAAAATATTCAGATGCGATCAAACAACTGGAAGCTGTTGAGAAATCAGGAATCAGCAATACATACACGAAAAGAATGATTTTCTATTCTTTATATGAAATGAACACTACAGGTGATGCAATGCAATATGAAAAAGCATTAAAAGCATCAAACGATCTTTTCGCTATTGCTGATCCTAAATTGATCATTGCGTCCGATTACCAGTATGTAGCGAAAATCTACCAAAGCATGGGAAAAACGTCTGAGGCAATTGCAACATTGGCTAAAGGAGCTTCACTTGATCCAACAGCAGTTGGCGATCAGCTTAGTCTAATCGGAAACACCGCTGCTAAAGACGGTCAGTATAAACTAGCTATTGAAGCATATAATGCAAAAAACACGGCGTTGCCAACATCAATGAAAGCAACTGACTTCTTCGATTTAGGTAGAGCTTATTACTACGACGATACTAAAAACTTCGTAATGGCTGATTCAGCTTTCGCTATGTTAACAAGAGTAAGCCCAACTTATGCTTTAGGTTATTTATGGAGAGGTCGTGCACTCGCACAAATGGATTTAGACCTGAACAACCGAAACTGGAAAGCACAACCACATTATGAAATGTTCTTTGAGAAATTAACAGAGCAAGACAGAGCAAATCCTGCTTACAAAGATTATATCACTGAAGGAAGCCTTTATTTAGGAGATTACTACGTAAACTCTCCGGCTAAAGACGCTGTTAAGGCAAAAATGTACTGGCAGCAAGTTCTTACGAACGATCCAACAAACAAACAAGCTCAGACTTACTTCAAGAATCACTAAGAAAAGAGTAATTTTCAAATAATTGAAACCGCTAATTCGTTCATTCGGATTAGCGGTTTTCTTTTCCTGTAAAACACAACACTACTACTAATGAGCGATTTAAACTCCGGTTCAGGTTGCTTTACACAGCCATTTCATAATCACAAAATTCCTTAAAATACCCGAATAGTACATTTAAATCCAGCAAATCGACAGTTCAGGTTTTTTTCATTTTTCGCATAGTGAATTCAGATAAATTAGAATAAAGGTTGACAAAACGAAGTCGGCCAAACACTAGTAAAAACCTTTAATACTGAACATTATGTTATTAGCAACTATCATCGCAGCACTGATTGTGGGTCTTGCACTATACGACCACTTCAGCACAAAAAACTGGCAACTCATTACGTCAGACGAACGAAACGACGTTGTATTTGAAAAACGAAACAAAGCATACGGAGCTTACCAGATCAGAAGAGATTATAACAAACGTATTTTCATCATCCTGTTTGGTATCACAGCCGGTTGCGGAGGATTGTATGCAGCGGCAATGAATATGCATCCCGAAGAGAAAAAAGACAATACCAGAAAGAAATTCGATGTTCCTTTGGATCAACCGGAAGATGATAAAGATGTAATTGAAATTCCGGAGAAAGAAATCGAAAAACCGGCTCAGACCACAGAAGCGGAAATTTATAAATTCGATATTCAGCAAATCCTGGATCCAGTTAAGAATGAGTTAGACACTATGGAAATTCCTGATCCAACCAAACAAGCTGGAAATGTAACTTCAAAAGGAAAAAATCCATTCGACGAACCTGGAATTTCAGGTCCAACAGGAAGCGTTACGGAACCTCGAAAAGGAGATAGTTTAGGTGTAGTAATTAATGTTACCGAAACCGCTGTCTTCAAAGGCGGAAGACCAGCCTTACTCGATTACCTTACAAAGGCTATTAAATCAGATTTGGAAGGTACCGGAACGTGTAAATTGAAATTCATTGTAAACGAAGAAGGAAAAGTAACCAAAGTTTGGGTAAAAGAAAAAGTTGAAGGTTGCCCGGAATGCGATGAAGCGGCAGTAAAAGCTGTTAAGAATATGCCGCCATGGGAACCTGCCAAATTAAATGGAGAACCGGTAGCAAGCTATTTTTATCTCCCGATCGTATTCAGATTTTAAAATCAAACCCACCAAAATTAAACGGATGTAAATTTCATAGTTTTTATTGTCAGTTCTACCCTACATCCGGAAAAGGTCTCCGCCCCCAGGCAGAGGCCTTTTTAAATTTTATTCAAATCCTGAATCCGAAGTTTTGAAAAACATCAATTCGGTATCTAATTGATTGATTTAAAACAAAAAACGAAATAAATTAGAATCCGCTTCTTTAAAAAGAATAAATACAGTACTTTTGTGCCCAAATTAAGGTACACTTAAAAAGACAGCAACATGTCGCATATTCAAGGAAAAATTTCACAGGTGATTGGGCCGGTAGTCGATGTAGTTTTCGACAAAGGATCGGCTTTACCAAACATTTACGACGCATTGGTAGTGCGTAAAGAAGACGGAACAAGAGTTGTTCTGGAAGTGCAGTCTCACGTAGGTGAAAATGCTGTTCGTACAATTTCAATGGATTCAACAGATGGATTCAGAAGAGGTATGGAAGTGCTTTCAACCGGTAGTGCGATTACAATGCCTACGGGTGATCAAATCAAAGGTCGTTTGTTCAACGTAGTTGGAGAAGCTATTGATGGTATTGGTGATGTTGACATGACAAATGGACTTCCTATTCACCGTGAAGCACCAAGATTTGAGGACTTATCTACTGCAACAGAGGTGTTGTTCACAGGTATTAAAGTAATCGACTTAATTGAACCTTACGCAAAAGGAGGTAAAATTGGTTTATTCGGTGGTGCCGGTGTAGGTAAAACAGTATTGATTCAGGAATTGATCAACAACATCGCTAAAGGACACGGTGGTTTATCCGTATTCGCTGGTGTAGGTGAGCGTACTCGTGAGGGTAACGATTTGCTTCGCGAGATGTTGGAATCAGGAATTATTAAATATGGCGAGGCTTTCCTTCATTCTATGGAAGAAGGAGGATGGGACTTGTCAAAAGTTGATTTGAACGAAATGAAAGAGTCTAAAGCTACTTTCGTATTCGGACAAATGAATGAGCCTCCCGGGGCACGTGCTCGTGTAGCTTTGTCAGGTTTGACAATGGCTGAGTATTACCGCGACGGTGACGGCGAAGGACAAGGAAAAGACATCCTTTTCTTCGTTGATAACATCTTCCGCTTTACACAAGCTGGTTCAGAGGTATCTGCACTTCTTGGCCGTATGCCATCTGCAGTAGGTTACCAGCCAACATTGGCAACTGAAATGGGTGCCATGCAAGAGCGTATTACTTCAACTAAAAACGGATCAATTACATCTGTACAGGCGGTTTACGTTCCTGCGGATGACTTAACGGATCCGGCTCCGGCAAATACATTTGCTCACCTGGATGCAACAACAGTATTGTCCCGTAAGATCTCTGAGTTGGGTATCTACCCTGCCGTAGATCCATTGGATTCTACATCACGCATCTTAACTCCTGCAATTTTGGGTGAAGAGCATTACAACACTGCAATGCGTGTTAAAATGACTTTACAGCGTTACAAAGAGCTGCAGGATATCATTGCGATCTTAGGTATGGATGAGTTGTCTGAAGAAGATAAACTGATCGTACACCGCGCTCGTCGTGTTCAGCGTTTCTTGTCTCAACCGTTCCATGTTGCCGAACAGTTTACAGGTATTCCGGGATGTTTAGTTGATATCAACGATACAATTAAAGCGTTCAACATGATTTTGGATGGTGAAATGGATAAATATCCTGAAGCAGCATTCAACCTCAAAGGTGGTATCGAAGATGTGATTGAGGCAGGTAACAAAATGTTGGCTGAAGCTTAATAATAGACATCGAGACGTCAGGACATCAAGATATTAAGACTTTGTTTAGGACTTCTGAGTACTATTCGGAATCCGAGGTCTTAAAGTCCTAAAGTCTTAAATCTTAATATCTGAAGAGATGCATATAGAAATTATCACTCCCGAAACGGTACTATTCTCCGGCGAAGCAACAGCAGTTCAGCTTCCGGGTTTAGATGGTTCGTTTCAAGTTTTGAATAATCACGCTCCGATTATTTCCGGATTGAAAGCAGGTGATGTGAAAGTTGATTTGGAAAACGCATTCGTTGCA
Organism: uncultured Flavobacteriales bacterium; assembly: GCA_946479985.1. The sequence continues at coordinate 41,024 of CAMLIF010000007.1, read as the reverse complement.
ACCGAAAAAACAAACGCAGCTGTTTCCGCAGTAAACGGAGGAAAAGTAATCAACGTGGCAATCAAAGGCGGCGTTCTTGAATTTCAAAACAACAAAATGATCGTATTAGCAGAATAATGCGTAGTAATAAACACGAATTGAGGGGTTTCAGCCACGGCTGACATCCCTCTTTTTGTTAATGACTGTTATAAAAAATTTATTTACCGAGCTGTAAAAGATTCTTTCATTAATTTCGTTTTACATACATGGATTTAATCAAACAAATCATACCTACAGGGGTTCCGTCGCATATAGCCATAATAATGGATGGAAACGGTCGTTGGGCTAAAAAGCAAGGCCAGCAACGGCTAATCGGGCATTCATTTGGTGTAGATTCTGTACGTGCAGCACTTACTGCAGCCAAAAACATCGGCGTTAAGTACCTTACAATGTACGCCTTCTCTACAGAAAACTGGAACCGGCCACAAGATGAAGTGGAAGGATTAATGGATCTTTTAGTACGAACAATTGCCGGCGAAGTAGATGAATTGAATGCTCAGGATGTACGTTTATTAAGTATCGGTGATGCGGCAGGTTTACCGGATGATTGCCGGAATGAACTTGTCAACGCTATTGAATCAACAAAAAACAATACAACGATAAACCTTGTAATTGCCCTCAACTACAGTTCACGCTGGGAAATAGCTGAAGCAATTAAGGAAATCAGCACTGATGTGAAGAACAACAAAATTTCTTTTGATCAGATAAACGATGAATTAATTTCTTCGTATCTCAACACAAAAAACATTCCGGATCCTGAATTACTTATCCGCACCAGTGGTGAACAACGTTTGAGTAACTTCCTTTTGTGGCAGGCCGCATACTCTGAATTTCATTTTACCCCTGTACTCTGGCCGGATTTTCGAGAAGATGATCTATACAAAGCTGTAATTGATTACCAAAATAGAGAACGCCGTTTCGGAATGGTCTCTGAACAACTGTAACTATGAAGAACCCGCTCATAATTTGTTTTCTTGCGTTTGCTTTTTCGTCATTCGGACAAATAGAACTCGCTGACACCATTAAAGGATCAACTGCAACTACCTTTGGTAATACCGGTGTTGATTACAAGAAACCCAAAAAGTACACTGTCGGAGGAATTCGTGTAGAAGGTGCCGATAACTTCGACCACCAGGCTATTAAGCTCATCGCCGGACTTCGCCAGGGAGAAATTATTGCTATTCCCTCCGACCGAATTTCACTGGCCATTAAAAACCTATGGAACGAAGGTTTATTCTCAACAGTTTCTATTGAAATCGAAAAAGAAGTAGGTGATGTTATTTACCTGGTTATTAAATTACAGCCGCGGCCAAAATTAAGTCGTGTACGTTATACCGGTATCAACCGACGTGACGTAGATAAAGTTCGCGAAGAAGTTGGATTGAATTCCGGAAAAACAATTACGGAAAACCTTGTTTTTACTACACAAAACACCATTCGAGGTTATTTCAAAGAAAAAGGATTTAACAATGTAACCGTTCAGATCATTCGCACGCAGGATACGCTGATCAATAACTCTGAAATATTTACAATTGCCGTTTCCAAAGGCGAAAGGGTAAAAATTAAAGAAATTATTCTTGACGGCCCGGTTTCTGTTCCAACATGGAAGCTGAAAGCAGCAATGAAAGATACCAAACAAAAGCGCTGGTGGAGATTCTTCAAACGATCCAAATACAATTCTACTGCATACGCCAGAGATAAAGAAGCAATGCTTGACAAATTACGGTCAACCGGACTTCGCGATGTGTTTTTGGTTACCGATTCAGTTTATGATATCGACGAGAAGAACATGATTATCTACATGAAAATTGATGAAGGTTCAAAATACTATTTCGGAAACATTACCTGGATTGGAAACACGAAATTCACTTCCGGCCTCTTAGACACCGTTCTGGGAATCAAATACGGTGACGTTTACAATAAGCCATTATTCGATCAGCGCGTATTCCAAAGTCAGGATGGTCGTGATATCTCAGCTTTGTACCAGGACCGCGGACATTTGTTCTTCAACATTACACCGGTAGAAACGGGAGTTGACGATTACCATATCAATTACGAAATGCGCATCGTTGAAGGAAAAGAAGCACGTATTCGCAACATCATCATTCGTGGAAATACGAAAACGAATGAGCACGTAATCCGAAGAGAAATCAGAACCAAACCGGGCGATTTATTCAACCGAAACGACATCATCCGTACGCAGCGTGAATTAGCTCAACTGGGATATTTCAACGAACAGGCGTTCCAGGTCAATCCAATTCCAAATCCGCAAGACGGGACCGTCGATATAGAATACGTAGTTGAAGAAAAATCTGCTGATCAGATCGAACTTTCAGGTGGTTACGGTGCCGGTAGAATCATTGGAACTTTGGGATTAACTTTCAATAACTTCTCGGTTCGAAATGCTTTCAAAAAAGGAGCATGGACACCACTTCCTGCCGGAGACGGACAACGACTTTCTATTCGTGCGCAAACCAATGGACGTTTGTACCAGGGATATAACCTGTCATTCACCGAACCATGGATGGGTGGCAAAAAACCAAATTCGTTTACATTCGCAATTAACCGCACTTCGTTCTCGTCATCCAGTTCAACAACTACGCTGAAGAAAAACGATCCGGGATACCAGGGAGTTGCTATCACGGGAGCATCTGTTGGTTTGGGAAGAAGAAAGAAAATTCCGGACGATTACTTTAGCGCATATTACGAATTGGCCTATCAATACTATGATGTTCGAAATTATGCTTCATACTTCCCGAACTTCAGTAACGGGCAAGCAAACGACATTAGTTTGAAATACGTTTTACAGCGTAACTCAATCAGCTCTCCAATTTATCCGCAGGAAGGTTCCCGTTTAACATTCAGCGCAAAATCATCTATTCCATACTCCATGTTTAACGGCGATAAAGATTTCTCATCAGCAACAACGCAAGAGAAATACCGCTACCTGGAGTATTTCAAATTGAAATTCACAGGTGAATACTACTTCCCGTTAACGAGTGACAAGAAATTGGTTTTATCACCTCGATTCGGATTTGGTTTCATGGGCGGTTACAGCAGCACACGTGGAATTACGCCGTTTGAGCGCTTCTCCATGGGTGGTTCAGGTTTATCTGGTGTAAACTCATTAGGAGGTCGTGAGATCATTGCATTACGCGGTTATGACGACAGCGGTAATGGTCCGGAGATATCTTCATCAGGCGGAGATCCGATCATTGCGAAATACACCATGGAATTACGCTACCCGATCTCCTTGAACCCGCAGGCTACAGTTTTCGTTTTAGCATTTGCTGAGGCCGGTAACACCTTTACTTCATTCAAAACATTCAATCCGTTCAACGTAAAACGCAGTGTTGGTGCCGGTGTTCGTATTTATCTTCCAATGTTCGGTATGCTTGGTTTGGATTATGGTTGGGGCTTCGATCAGTTAGATCCGCACGCAACAGGTTACAGAACCGGCTACGATGCACAACGTATTCAAAATGGTTATGCGGGTAAATTCACTTTTACCATTGGTATGAACCTGGGAGAATTATAAAAGAAATTCATAGTAATGGAAGCGGTCTGCCAAAAGCAGGCCGTTTTTGTTTTTCATACAAATTGCGGAATGCGGAATAAACGCTCTTAATTCCCGGCTGTTTCCTGAAAGTTTACACTGTTCCATGCAAGAAATAACAGGGATTCTTTCGAATAGCTTATTCAGGTAAAAACAGGAATACTAATCCAGGAGTCAGAAATCAATTATTGAGCCTTAAAAGAACTTACAGTTAGACTGATATTTTTCAGACTAAATTGTTTATGGCCTTTATTCCAAACATAAAATGAGATACTGTCAAATACTTCGAAATTATCGTTAATATTATCATCAATAATCAGATGCTCCCATTGATCTTTAGCTTCAAATTTATCTGAATAAAGAGGCCTGGAGTCAGAGAAACGTTTCGCTCCATCAAATTTATCAACTACCAATAAAACATCCTCCAGCGAATTGCTTTTCATGTGTTTGTCTACTTCGAAACGATAATGATAACGTTCACCGTTTCTTGGTTTCAGAAATGAATATTTGGCCAAACACTCGAATTCCACTTTTGCATTGAAATTGTAACTGTTTGAACTGAAATTTAGTTTTGTACGGGTTATTTCTTTCCCATGAGGCTCACAAAATCTATTAAATTCCCACCTGCCTTTATTCTCTTTTTTCCAAAAAATGAACGATGTAAAATAAGAAGATGCCGTTGACCGCGTAGTATTGATAAATCCGCTTTGGTATTCGACAAATCGAATGGTATTCAATACGAGAAATGAAACAATCAATACTCCAATCACTTTTTTACCAGCAAAAGCACTCCTGAATAAGGGAAGCAGTAAAACGAAAGTAAACTCAGTATATGGTCTGTTACCAAAAGATGTTGAATAATCCCAGCACCACCAGCTGCTTAGGATAAAGGTGACTAAGACAAAAAAGATTGACCAGCTGCATTTCTCAAAAAAGGAAAATGATTTGTCAACCCACAAAACAATTAAACTAAGTAAGAAAATTGGAGTATGTATAAAAAGCCCAACCCGGAATGAAAACCAGTGCTGCCAAATTTTCGGTGAGCTAAAATCAAAACCTTCCCCTTTATAAGACCAGTTCATCCAACTACCCGTTTGAATTTTGCTGATGATAAGTAAAAGACTAAGTACCGCAAAAAAACTTAGGAAAAACAATCCAAGTTGCTTTACCTGAAATTGCCACCTGAACCATTTCATGAAATCTTTCCAGCTTCCGCATAAAAAAGGAATTATCAGGAGAATCAAAATATTGGTAGGGCGAATCAAGACCAAAACTCCTAATAATAACGCCAATAATATTGTCCGTTTTAAGTTGGGATTTTCCAGTTGAAACAGCAGGTGATAGATAAAAATTGCGAAAAACGTAAATGAGTAGTGGTGCGAAAAACTTGGTGCATCAATGCAATAGAACAATAGAGGCGTGATTAAAAAACATATGAGAGCCGTTGCTACGCCTGAGAGTTTCATTTTATTTGCGATCAACAGCAAGTAATAAACCCCTAACAACGTATAAAAGATACTTCCGAGAAGAAAGAAAAACTGGAAAACTGAGGAGTAACCATCAATTGGCAAACCGCTTAGCCATGAAAAAAGCACGGCCCCTCCAAATGTCGGTAATTGAATAAGTGATACTCCGGGGTAGTATTTATTTACCAGGCGGTTCTTCGTCCCATAATACAAATAGGTCGGAGCCAGTTGTTCAGTTCCGTGGTTTCTCTGCTCAACCTTTGCTGATCTCAGATAATCATTGTCATAAAGAAACAGAGAAGGCAAATACGCATAGTATCCACTGCCATCTGAGCGGATCATATAACTTGTTTTAGCCCGTTCATAGTTTAGGTATAAACAAGTAACGGTAAACAAAACGGCAAACAACCAAAAAAAAGACTTTTGTTTTGAATTCATAGTTCTGAAAGAAGGAAGTTGGATTTTTTCAAGTGTAATTTAGTTCTGCGCTATAAAAATACACTTTTAATAGTGCCAAGGAATTTCTCAATAAAATTCGCGGCATAAGGTATTGTAAACAGTTCACACGGCGTTGTAACGAGTTGAAATGACGTTGTAACTACCCTTACATGGCTTTGTAACAAATTCATATTGCATTGTAATGAGTTTACATGACGTTGTAACGAGTTCACATTGCGTTGTAATGAGTTGAGATGGCCTTGTAACGGGTTCACATTGCGTTGTAACGAGTTGAGATAGCCATGTAACGAGTTCACATTGCATTGTAATGAATTTACATGACGTTGTAATGGGTTCACATTGCGTTGCAATCACCTGAATAGTGCTTTGTAACCTGCTCAAATTGAGCTGTAAAGAGTCGAAAATGAGGCTATTTCAAATTCTCCCAACGGTGTTTTCGTGCAGTTCTTCTATAAAATCGTGCTGAACATCTATTATTTTATTTTTTTAAAAATCCAGCCTTTATCTTTTGCCAAACTATTTACTTATGAAAATCAATTGCCTATGATAAAATAATCCAACCTTTTGAAGACAACTCGTCTACGGGGATGCAGGCGGTTTGATAGTTCTGATTAAATTCGAACTAAAGCAACATTTAAAAAACTATTTACATTAATAAACAACTTATCAATTGCTGAACTTATTACTACATATCAAAACGTTCAGTCTCAGCCGCAAGCTGAGGATAAAACCTGCTTTTTATATTATTATTCTAATAAACTTCATTACACTCACAACAGTTTCACAGGAAAATTTGATTGTTAACGGGGATATGGAGGAATACTCTTCATGTCCAATTGGTTTTAGTGATCCTTCACAAAATCCTAAAGAAATAGAGAAATGTGTTGGTTGGAACGCCCCTTCATATGGAACTAGCGATTATTTTAATACTTGCTCTAGTAGTCCAAGTGTTAGTATTCCTAGTAATCTTTTAGGTGAACAGGTACCCTATAACGGAAATGGGTATTTAGGTTTTGGAAATACATACACAGGTGGTTCTGGATCTGATGGATATTCTGGGATTATGTGGTGGGAATATGCTCAGGGCCAAACAGTTTCACAATTAAAACAAGGAAAGATCTATAAATTATCCATGGAAATTTCTCTTGCTGAATATTCTGATCTGATGATTAACGAAATTGGTGCGTTTCTTTCTGAAAACCCGGTTTCAAGTTCGAATACAGCGGCATTAACCATAGTACCTCAATGTGTGTTTCACGAATCTGATTACTTTAGGGACACTACCAACTGGATGCATGTTGAAACGTACTATTTGGCTAATGGCAATGAGCAGTACATTACAATTGGGAATTTTAGAGATAACGTGAGTACTGATACACTAAGACGATATGACTATTCACCAGAATTAGTTAATCCTTATGTCACATACATGTATATAGATCATGTAGTTCTCACTGAAGCTTCAGTTGAAATTCCGAATGTGTTTACTCCAAATGGAGATGGAATCAATGATCTATGGAAATTATCATTTCTAACTGGAGAGAATACCGTTTCCATAATAAATCGTTGGGGAAACCTAGTTTACGAATCCACATTAAATGAGGTCAGCTGGGATGGAAAAACACAAAACGATATTGAAGTATCAGAAGGAACCTATTTTTATAGAATAAGTAATTCAAACATAGCAGGTTTTATTGAATTGGTAAGATAAATTCCAATTCTTATGAAACAAAAATTAACAACCATTTTAGGGCTTTTTCTGATTTGTAATCAACTACAAGCTCAACCAATAAGCAATGCACCCAGTGGAGCACCTTCCGGGTTTAATAGCAACCAATATTGGTCACGCGCAGGAAACAGCAATCAATTAGGCTCCAACAACATCCTCGGAACCCGCTGGAATTCTGCCATCTGGTTAATGACCAATAATAGAACCATTGGGCAGTTTTCTTCCAATAACGGACTCAATGGCTTTACCGGAGTTGGTGACGGACTTCGGATACTGAACCAAAATGTTTTTGCTACACCTGGCTGGGGAGAAATTGACATGTTCACCAGTTCCAGTAACTCGACTGAAATACGCTTCGGTGGATCCGGAAATGTTCTTGGAGGTAATGGCCGATTTGAAGTTCATGGAAATTTTGGAGGTTTATTCATCAATGCCCAACAATTAGGAACCATTAAATTCGCGCGTACCTCTTACTCGCCTGGAACCGGAAACATTGCCGGTAGAAACAACCGGTTCGAAACGTGGGGAAATTACAGTGGATTATTCTTTAATACCTACACCGGAACAGGTGTTCATAAATTCGCTCAGCGCGGTACTATTTTTCACCTTCAATTTCAGCTTCTGAATTTTAACATTTCGCGGTAAACCGCAAAAAAGAAATGTGGTTTACCGCAGTAAAATATGTGGTAAATACGGTTGACTCGCAACAAGTTAATTCGGAATATTACACAGAGAACAAGTACTGATTATACCGTGAATGATAAACGTAAATAGTTTACGTATACCTAACTTAACTTTACACTATGAACGATCTAAACAAATGGCTGACCAACCTCCGGAATTCAAACGAAGTAATTAATCTATTTCCTGAAAAAACTCTACGAAAGATATCTGATGAATTTGTAATAATTTGTTCAATGTCATAAGCGTAATATTGGTGCCGTTTTCGATTCTCCAATATTGTTTTCGATCCAGGTTATTATCAATAGCAAAAGATTCGTAACTGGAGTAACCAGCTTTTATCCTTAGCTCTTTGAATCGCTTACCAACTGACTCTAAAATAGTTAACTCTTGTTTGTTCTGATTATTCACCACACACAAGAATCTTTGAAATAATTCAAATTAATTACGGCATATATTGCACTTTATAGTAAATTCGTTTAAACTACTAATTTTTAAAACTACGAAACAGAAATCCAACTATTCCTTTACAAACGCGTCTACGGATGTAGGCGGTTTCAATCTCTGTCAAAGACGGGGATTATTTCTAATTTTAAACAATAAAATTTATCAATTGCTGAACAAGCTAAAACATATTAAAATGTTCAGACCCGGTTTACGATCGGGGTATAAACCTGTTTTTTTATTTTTAATTATTACGCTGAGTTTCTTACGTGCAAATACACAAACCAACTTAGTTTACAACGGCGGTTTTGAAGAATACTATTCCTGCCCGGTATCCAATGATCTGAACAACGGTCAGTTGGAATTATGCAAAGGGTGGTGGAAACCAACCATGGGGACCAGTGACTACTTTAACCGCTGCAATAATGGAGTTGTAAACGTTCCGAATAACTTTTGGGGATATCAGGAATCATTTGATGGTAATGGTTATGTTGGTATAAGTGCCATTAGTTGGTATATTAATTCGGGCGACTATTTTGGTAATGAGTATGTTCAAGGTCAACTTATCCACCCATTAACACCTTGTGTTGAATACCACTTCGAGATGCAGATAAGTTTCGCAAACTACTCGCGTTTCGCTTTCTCTCGGCTAGGTGCGCTTTTTACAAAACAAGTTATTCATACTGATACATGGGATCCCATCTTAATTGAACCACAAGTTATTAATAGTTCCGGAATATTATCGGATACTACTAAATGGGTCACAATTAGCGGAGACTTTGTTGCAGAAGGAAACGAGCAATATTTGGCTATTGGTTACTTTTTCGACAGTGTAGAAAATGATACTTTGAATTTTCAGGTTCCGATTGGTTTTCCGGATGAAGGTTACGGTTATTATTTCATTGATAACGTTTCGCTTACAGAAATCGGACCCGTTGAAGATTGCAGTTATATTCCACCAAATGTCATTACTCCTAATAATGATGGGGTAAATGATCTTTGGGAATTTGGTGGTTCTTCAGAAGGAAACTTAGAGATCATTAATCGTTGGGGAAATACCGTTTACAGTGAGGATGGTTATTCCTTTAGCTGGGACGGAGGAGATTGCTCAGATGGTGTTTACTATTTCACCTACACTTCAGAGACTTTTAATAAAACAGGATTTATACAATTGATAAGGTAATACTTATCACAATGAAACAAATACTTTTTTGTACCCTGTGGGTACTTTCAGGTGGATTTTTATATGCACAAGCGCCACCAAATAATACGGTTCCTCTTAACGGAGGCGAAACAAGTACCGATTACTGGTCGAGATCCGGAAACAATTCCAACGCAAACAATATTCTGGGTCTAAAAATTAATTCACCACTTTACACTGTTACAGGGAACGGGTTTAGTTTACCCGGTACGACCTATCGCACAAAGATAAATGCAATACATAGTAATGCTACTCAATATTCTATCAACGGTTATGGCTGGACACAAGGCGTAAATACATCGGGTTATATGCTTATTGGTAACAGCAACAACAGCATGACCGATGGTTTGAATATTTACCAGAACAAGGGAGCATTTTCACTGCTGCATCTAAATGGTGAAACCTCTAGCGGGCAATACCAGGAATTGGGGTATCGCCCATGGATGAAAACCGGAATTACCTTAACCGGGAACCGTGACTTGAGCTACATGGGATTAAGACAATTGGGAACTGGTGAAGATGTCACAGAAACCAGTATTGTTTGGTCGGATAACACACCGGGATCAGGATCGGGTGAAGACGAAATGGTTTTCCGTTATACATCTGGAGCGGGAGGAGCAACTACATACAATACCGATTTCTCGAATGCGTATGATTTTGACGGCTTGCATGTTGCACGATACACTGCATTTGGATTAATGGGACTAGGAAACACCTTCGGTTTAAATGTGGGTGTTCCGGGAACTATTGTTTACAACTCTCCACAGTCACTTCTGCACATGAGTTACCAATACAGATACGCGGCAGCTACGCCATCAGCCAATGAGGCTTTCGGATTCATGCAGGTTACTTATCGCCGTCAGGTTGGAACAACAGTAGACACCATTGGTCAGGGCGAACAGGTAACTGATGGTTTGAGACTTGGAATTGACAACCAATTGTATGGTTCTTCGGGTTTCAGACACCTCAATTCCTATCTGCGTTGGCAGGAAGCATCCAGTTTCATCGTCCAAACCGAAGATGGGGGTGCTGCAAATATTGAACAAAATGAACGTATGCGTATAACCTCTATTGGTGCGCTACGCAAGAATTATACTACTAATCAATATTTTGGTTTAACCGATAGTTTGAACGTAACGCGCATCGGAATCAGTGAATCAGGGCGTTTCCCTTTAACTAGACCAAAAAGCTTGCTGCATTTAGGATATGACTACGGTAGCGGAATTTTTGCCATGGAAGGTTACCGGAAATGGATGGATTTAGGAGTCTTAACTAGTAACTCGAAAGATCATGTTTGGTTAGGATTAAAAACAAGGGATTCTTTAAATTCAAGCGTGACTCAAGGTTATGATAAACTAGATGCTGTTCTTGCATGGGGAACTGACAGAAACGTGACCTCTCCAACTCAGGTAGATAAAATGCGTTTCATTTTTACAGGACATATTTTAGATGCCAATCCTGAAAACGCTCCCGGAGTTTCTTATCAGGGATTGGAAATGATGCGCATGTATCCAGCAACTGTTTATCAGCATTATAAGTACAATAGTGCAGGAGCAATTATAGATTCAGTTCAGGGTTATGGAAGAGTTGGTGTTGGAGATTTTACAGCTTATGGCGTGAACCAGGAACCCACACAAAAATTAGATGTAGTTGGAAATGGCCGTTTCCGTTACTTACCGGATTCAACATTCCTTGCCGATCCGTCAGTTACAAAATATGTAATGGTTGATTCACTTGGTGTTTTACGCTGGGGACAAGCTCCGTTCGGAGTGGTTTGTGCAGATACACTTGGAGGTGATTTTCAATCTGACCGTCACGTGGAATTAAACGATTACAACTTCTATTTCTCGAATAACAGCACAACCGATCCTGACAACAATGTTGGTTTTGGCTGGGATTGTGGGGCACCTTTGAAAGCTAAAGTAGATGTTTATCAAAACGGTCCCGGAGGTATAGGCGGCAGTTTCCTTGTTGATGCAGGAACAACATCTTACCCACTTGGTAGAACCGGAGTTAGCGCAATTGTTTATGGTGGGGCAACAAACCTTAGTATGGGAGTTGAAGGACAGGCTTTAACGAACGGATCGGACATTAATATTGGTGTTTATGGTCGTGCAGGTGGAGCCACAAACAGTTACAGTGTTTACGGTGCCTATGCCGGAGGAACTGGTAATTATGCAGGTTATTTCAACGGAGATGTTCAAGCCGGAGGTACGTTCATAACTTCAGATAGTATCCTGAAAAATGAAGTCAATCCGTTGACAAATGGTTTGGATATTGTGACGAAGCTAAAGCCTAAAACATATTACATGGACGTTGAGAACTATGAGCAGTTCGGATTCAACGATCAATTGCAGTATGGCTTTCTTGCACAGGATGTTCAGGCTTTGCTACCAACTGCTGTTAAAGCTTCTGTTCAACCCGGAGGAGCGGATGAAAACGGAGATTTTGTTTATAATCCAACTGAATACCTGGCTTTAAACTATAACGCTATCATTCCTATCAATACCCAAGCAATCATAGAACTGAACCAAAAAGTAGAAAAAGCAACGCTTTCCGATGAATCTATAAAAACGAACATTCAGGACTTAAACGGTTCATTAAATAAAGTACTGGAAATGCGTGGTGTTTCGTATGATTGGAATCACACTGTTCATCCGGAGCTGAACCTGGACAGCGCCAATCACATTGGTTTTATTGCTCAGGAAATTGCACAAATAGATTCGCGCCTGACATATCTGGCTGATGATGAATTACTGCACATTGAATATGACAAAGTAGTTCCCATTTTAGCAGAAGCAATCCAGGAATTGAATGGAGAAGTTGAAAGTAAAGATTCAATTATTGATGCTTTAACTAGTGAAAACACAACGCAACAAGAAACGATTGAGGATTTGAACACGCGTCTGACTCAATTGGAAAATTGTCTTTCAGGTATCTTGCCTTTCTTGTGCCAGTTAAGTCAAAGTGCTATCCAGGCAAATACTCCGGAAGCACAGGAAGCAGTTCGTAAGAACTTAACGGTTACACTTATCGACAGAACTGCAATTGTACTGGACCAAAACGTTCCGAATCCATTTGCAGAACAGACAGTAATTAATTTCTCCATTCCTGCAACGGTTCAAAAAGCGCAAATACATTTCTACGACGGGAACGGGAAACTGATTCAATCGGTTGATGTTGTAGATCGCGGGTTGGGAAGTTTAACTGTTTTCGGTTCTGATCTGAGTTCCGGAACTTATACGTATACGCTTGTGGCAGACGGACAAATTGTTGCAACGAAGAAGATGGTGAAACAATAATAATCAGGACTATATGTAGGGTCAAGCGGCGATTTATGCCCATATATTAAAAAACGCTAAAAAGCAAAGCTTTCAACTCTCTTCGTTACTGAAAACAATAAATATACTATCTTCGTCGTTTGAAGATTTTTCCAACTATGAAAAACTTACTTTTAACTCTTCTTGTAATACTTGGCACGAGCTTTGTCAGTTCGGCTCAGAAGTATGGCTATATCGACTCAGAGTACATCCTGAATAAACTTCCGGAGTACAAAGACGCTAAAGATCGATTAGACAAACTTGCTGATCGTTGGACTAAAGAAATAGAAGAAAGGTATGAAGCAATCAAATTAAAAAAAGACAACTTCTTGCGTGAACAAGACCTCTTACCGGCTGAAGAAAAGTTGAAAAGAGAAGAAGAAATTAAAACACTGGAAACCGAAGCAATGGAAATGCAAAAAACCAGATTCGGTGTTTCAGGAGATTATTTTCAAAAACGACAAGAATTGATCAAACCTATCCAGGACAAAGTGTATGAAGCCATGCAGACGATAGCCTCCAAACGCAATTACAGCTTTATCTTCGACAAGGCAAACCAAAGTAACCTGGTTTTTGCAGACAGCAAATTCGATATTAGCGATGAAGTGCTGAAAGAACTGGGAGCAAATTCCAAATAGAAAACAACTAAAACAACAATCAAAAAATGAAAAAATTATTTTTCGCTCTGGCACTTGCCATTGTTTCCATCACAAGTGCTGTTGCACAAACCAAAATGGGACACGTTGACTCACAAAAAGTGTTAGATACAATTCCATCAAGAAGAGCTGCTATAGCAGAAATCGGCATCATTGAACAAAATGGTGTAAAAGAATTGACTGGAATGGACAGTACCCTGAACGCTATGGTTGAATACTACCAAAAACACCCGGAATGGTCGCAATTGGTTAAACAATCTTACGAAAACCAAATGCGTGAACTTCAGGCTCGTATTTCAAGTCGTGAACAAAGTATCGACCGTGAATTGCAAGCACTTTCAGCTGAAATAAACAAGAAAAGTTTGGAGACAGTGAAAACAGCTGTAAGCAATGTTTCTAAATTGAGAAAATTAACGTACGTAATCGACAAATCTGTTCTTCTTTATTACGATGGTGGTGAAGATATTACTGCCGATGTTTTGAAGGAAGTACTAAAACTGGATGCGGCAGCTCCTGCTCCAAAACCACAATAGTCTTGCAACAACATTCTTAAAACCGTTCCGGATAAGCCGGGACGGTTTTTTTTGTTCTTAGCTTTTAAAGATTGAGCTGATTTTCAAGCTAATTAATATTTCCGACACATTTATTTACCATGGTATTCATTATCTTTACGCCATGAAACGTTCAACTTTCGTATCGTCTATGTTAGGATTTGCAGCAGTTAGTGGACTTACTTCCGCCCTATCACTCAGAAATATTCTCGAAGAAGAGGATTATACTTATCCGGTTTTATTTATTGGCCACGGTTCCCCCATGAATGGCATTCAGGACAATAACTTTTCTCAACAGTGGAAAAAGCAGGTAGAACATCTCCCAACTCCAAAAGCTGTTTTAGTAATCTCTGCTCACTGGCTAACGAAAGGAACGTACATCACAGCAATGGATACACCCAAAACAATTCATGATTTCGGTGGATTTCCACAGGAACTTTTCGATGTGCAATATCCGGCCCCCGGATCACCGACACTTGCACTAACAACCAAAGAGCTCATTACATCAACTCCGGTTGGTCTAGATCACGAATGGGGTTTGGATCATGGAACCTGGACGGTTGTTCGTCACATGTATCCGAATGCTAATGTTCCGGTCCTTCAATTAAGTATTGATTACTACAAAGATCCTCAATACCATTACAATTTGGCAAAGGAACTAAAAGCATTGCGTAAGCAAGGTGTTTTGATTATCGGAAGCGGTAATATGGTCCATAACCTCGGAAAAGTAGCATGGGATAAGCTCAACCAGCCCAATTACGGTTTCGACTGGGCAATTGAGGCTCATGAGAAATTCAAATCATTGATCCAGGATTGTGATCATCAGGCATTGATTGATTACAAAAAACTAGGCTCATCAGTTGCACTGGCAATCCCAACTCCTGATCATTACTACCCCTTGCTATACACGCTTGGCCTTTCAAATGAGAATGATGCAATCGGATTGTTTAACGACGAGCTGGTAGGCGGAAGTTTGAATATGACATCGGTGCAGTTCGGTTAGATAATGGAAAAAGGCACTTCAACTCCGCTCAGTGACCTTTTTCAATTTTACTCCACTTAGTTATTAGAATTGGAATTTCCAATTCAATTCTGTGTACTTTTGAAGTATGGAAAACTCAGGTCCAATTGGTGTTTTTGATTCCGGTTACGGAGGATTATCTGTTCTAAGTGAATTGCAGAAAAAACTTCCTGCTTACGATTACCTTTATCTTGGCGACAATGCCCGCGCACCTTATGGGTCACGTAGTTTCGATGTGATTTACGAATATACGTGGGAAGCCGTTCAACATCTTTTCGATGAAGGCTGTTCGCTTGTAATTCTTGCTTGTAATACTGCATCGGCAAAAGCCTTAAGAAGTATCCAGCAGAAACAATTACCTCTTTTACAAAGTACGAAGCGGGTTCTCGGTGTTATTCGGCCCAGTACCGAAGCATTGGAGAAAAGCACAGGTTCAAAGCATGTTGGGATTTTAGGAACCGAAGGAACGGTGAAATCCGGAAGTTACCTCATTGAATTGGGAAAAATGTCGCCGGAGCTTGTAGTCACGCAGCAGGCATGTCCAATGTGGGTTCCCTTGATTGAAAACAATGCCTACGACTCGCCAGGCGGAACCTATTTCCTTCAGAAAGACCTGGTTTCTCTCCTCGAGCAGGACCCAAAAATTGACACGATTCTTTTAGCCTGTACGCATTACCCGTTAATCAAAAAACGATTGGAAGAATTGCTCCCGGATTCTATTCAGGTAATTGCCCAGGGCGAATTGGTTGCCGACAGCTTAGCAGATTACATGCAGCGGCATCCTGAAATTGATTCCATGTGCTCGAAAGGCGGAAAATCAAGGTATTTAACCACAGAAAATGCCACTGATTTTTCAGAAAAGGCTTCTACCTTTTTGGGAGAAGCAATAGTAGCTGAGCATATTCGTTTGTAACGTTTTATCCTATTCGTAATCCGTTTTTCACTTTCAAATCGACGGTTAGCAAGGTAACCTCATCGTTCTCGACAGCTCCCAGGATCAGGCACTCACTTTTTATGGTTGCAATTTGTTTCGGAGGAAAATTAATCACTCCAATTACCTGCTTCCCTGTTAAATCTGCAGGCTGATATAACTTTGTTATTTGCGCTGAGGATTT
Source organism: uncultured Flavobacteriales bacterium (assembly GCA_946479985.1). Next base: position 24,786 of record CAMLIF010000007.1, on the reverse strand, counting down.
CTTGATACCAAATTCTCCGAAATCTACCAGAAGCTTGTAAGCAGGATTTCTTGCCTCAACAAATAGTTCTGCACTGATAATGGTACCAACCCGCATTTCAACTTTCGAAAAGTCGCTCCAATTTATTTCCTGTTCGGTAATAATCATGTTTTCTACTTATCTAATTCAGCACCACATTCAGGGAAATCTTAAACGTCAGTGTTTTGGAAAGATCAGGGGAGACCAATGATCCATACGGAACAAACGCCCCAATTCCAAGACCTGTTGTATTCAGGATCAAAAGGTTTTCCAAAATAAGACCTGATTCATAATATCCTTTTCGCATGCTTGGAGGTATGAAAGAATGTGTTGCTTTCGAATTAAATGTTCCTGTTCCCATTGCATAATGAATTCCAAGTTTGGGAGCAGTCCATTTCAAATTTGTCTTCAAAGGCTTCGTTGTATATCTGAAATAGAAGGCAGCCATTTTATCCTGGTAGAACGTGGAAGCCTGCATAGTTTCAAAGGTATTCGGAACAGTTAAATTCCAGTCTTTACCTCCGGTACCATTTGCGGCATTCATCCAGAAAAGAGGCACAGCACCAAATGTTTGCCTGGCATTTAATTTCATCTGAAGCAATCCTGCCGCACGAAGCTGAATTCGTTCACTGACTTCGAAGTAAATTCGCTGATAATTTAAAGTGCTTTCTTCCAAACCTTTCAACCCGATTGCAGTTCCCAATTTGAACTGCGGTTTATTGGAACCACTGGAAATTCGTTTATTCCCCAAATACTTCACTTTCTCACCCAAACTCCAGGTCAATTCGCCTTTCATTTCGTGCTGATCCAGTTTGTCATAAGTGATTCCGTCATTCGTAAAAGTGTATCCCTGCGTAAACCACAAACGCTGATACGAGGTTCCGATTCGCCAGCCCAGAGTTGGTTTAAAATAGCCGGTAAACATCATTTCTGCCAAGCGCTGCCTGTCCATCTGTGAAATATAGAAATCTTCGTAAATTGTATTCAGCTTCAAAACATCTTTGCGTGGATCAAAACCAATCAATCCCCTACCCGCAATATCATCCTGATACCTCATTTCCAAACCAATGAACTGTTTCGGAAACAGGTTCGCTTTCAGATAAGCTCCGTATTTCCAGACTTTATCTCTGTTACCGTAAGCTCCGTAACCTCCGATTGTAACACGCTTCATCAGTTTAGCACTATTCTCCAGTCCCAAACCAAAACGGTAACCTTCATACTCGTGGTAATTGAACAAGCGTGTTAAATCCAGCTGCACGTAACCTAAAGGAACTTTTCCTTCCAGCAAAGCGGAGAAATACTTCAATTTCGCATCAAAATGGTACACTTCCGAAAGACTATCAATCGTCTGGTAGGTCTTTTCTTCCTTGTCCGTAAGCTGGTAAGCACGTTGATTATTCCAGTGAGTGCTGTCTTTCTCACCGGCGTCATCGTTCGTAATAACTGTTGCTGCATTAAACTTCTCTTTTTTCAGGTCTACACCAAACTGCAGATTTTCTATATATGTTGTACCTTTAGCAATCATATAAGAATCATCAATATCCTGAGATAATTTCATGCCTGGAAAGCTCGCTTCTGTTGACAATTTATACGGAAACCAACGGCCATCTCTGTATTGATATTCCTGAATAATTGTTGCATTCAGTGTTTCCGACTTTTCAGCAGGAGAAGCAATTACTTTTTCAATTCCAAAGTTACGTGAGCTAATGAAAATTTCGCCTTTCATTCCTTCAAAATTCTTATCAACCCTTGGGCGGAAACGAATATGAAAAGTTGTATCTCCTTCCTCCGAAATCAGTGTTTCCATCAATTGAAAACGATATCTTTTTACATTTCCGAAGGCCAACGGGCTAATAAATGATTCTCCGAGAATGCTGAATTGATTTTCGTAAAAATGAAACGTCTGTAACTCACTCGCGAAACTCGAAAACATCGGATCAGAAAATCCGGAAACCTTATATGCCGTAATTTCTTCCTTTTCACGGTAAGGCGGATCAAAAAAACGATTCGTTGTACTTTCCAGCAGAAACAAATGCTGCAGATCAAAAAACTCTTTCACCTTCACCAAACTGGTATCAGAAGTTGTATCGGGTATTTTCGCCAGGGCATCCGGATTCAAAGTGAATAAAAACTTGCTGTAACTGGTGTATTTGTATGAAACATCACCGTTGGGGTGATTCGCTTTTCGATGATCCGCAGCCTTTTCCATAATACGGTTAGCCTCTTCGTCCTCGGCAGAGATAGTTACTTCTTCGATCTGATTTTCTTTCACACGCATATAAATAACAGATTCGTTTAATAAATGTATGGTTGTATCAGAATATCCGGCGGCGACAAAAGTGGTATTCTGTCCGGCACAAATTGGCGAAAAATAACCGTCAATATCAGCAACGTATTTACTACCCGTACAAGAAACCCGCGCAAACGGGATGGGCTCATTCGTTTCTACATCAAGAATCTGGATCTTTTGAGCATGGATAGAATATGCACAGGAAATAAATGCAATAGCAAGTAAAAAGTGTTTCATAGTTTGGGGTGTTTGCTTTTTCAAAGACATTCCCACTTTAAAAAAGTTACAGTAAAGTTAAAAATCCATTAGAGAGAAAGCCGGTCGCCGACAACAAAAACTTTACCAAAAATTACTGCTTACAAATCCCTATCACTTGCGATCCTAATTTCCTGCTGGCAGGAAACCTCATAATTCTCCCGTAGATGAGCAGATATTTTGGCGCCTATACTTCGGCAAGCTCAGCACAGGACCGATGCCGTATTATTAAATCAAAGCGTGTCCGGTAGGTACGCATTTACATGTTCATCTGTGGTAAGTTAATATAAACTCCAATTTGCAACTGGCATTAGTTAGTCAGAATCCGTACTTTCGTTTTAACTATGGCCAAAGCGCAACGAAACGATAATTTAAACATCCTGAAGCATTTAACCGCCAGGAGATTTTTCAATCTTATTGGACTGAAAATGAGTTTCTATTATTCACGGCTTACCAAACAACCGGTTGTTTTCGGAAAACCATTCTCGTTGAGTATTGAACCAACTACAGCGTGCAATTTGGGCTGTCCGGCTTGTCCGAGCGGATTAAAAATTTTCACCCGGCCAACCGGAAAACTGGATTTGCAAAAACACGAAAATTGGCTGACTCAACTCGCTCCAACCGTTTTCTATATCAATTACTATTTCCAGGGAGAACCTTTTTTACACCCTCGTTTTCTAGATCTGATCAAAGCCGCCAAACAAAAAAAAATCTACACGGCAACTTCAACAAATGCACATTTCATTGACGATAAAAAAGCTCAGGAAATTGTTACATCGGGCCTCGACCGTTTAATCATTTCAATAGACGGTTTAACCCAGGAAACTTATGAATCATATCGCGTAAACGGAACGCTGCAAAAAGTGATTGACGGTTCGAAAGCGCTGGCAAAAGCAAAAATTGAAGCTGGAAGTCAAACACCGTATCTTATTTTCCAATTTTTAGTAGTAAGAGCCAATGAACATCAAATAAACGAAGTTCAGCAGCTTGCAGATCAAATCGGAATAGACGAAGTACGCTTTAAAACGGCACAGGTTTACGATTATAAAAACGGCAATGAACTCATTCCGGAAAACGAAGAATACTCGCGGTACATCAAACAAAAAGATGGAACTTACCGCGTAAAATTTGTTGGCGGAGATCATTGCTGGCGGATGTGGAGTTCGAGTGTTCTTACTTTCGACGGTCAGGTTGTTCCCTGCTGCTTTGATAAAGATGCAGAGCATCCGCTTGGCTCTCTTGAGACCAAATCCTTCAAGGAAATCTGGACCGGTAGAGAATATAAAGACTTCCGTAAAGCGGTAATCAGTGACAGAAGCCAAATCGATATCTGCACGAATTGTTCGGAAGGTGCGAAGGTGTGGGTTGAACAATAATTACTAATTACAAGTGCCTAATTACCAATTGTTGGAACTGTTCCTTTCGTGCATAATTAATAATTCGTAATTCTATTATCTTTGCGTTTCAAAAAATAAGCTCATGTACGGAAAAATGAAAGAACACTTGTCGGCTGAATTGAACGCTATACAAGAAGGAGGTATTTTCAAAAGAGAACGCATTATTACATCTCCGCAGGGTGCGCGTGTAAACGTTAGCTCTGGCGACGAAGTTGTGATTATGTGTGCGAACAATTACCTCGGTCTTTCATCGCATCCGGAAGTGATCCAGGCAGCAAAAGATGCTTTGGACACACGCGGTTTCGGAATGTCGTCAGTACGCTTTATCTGCGGAACTCAAGACATCCACAAAGAATTGGAAGCGAAAATTGCTAAGTTCTACGGAACAGAAGACACTATTCTTTACGCAGCAGCTTTCGATGCGAACGGCGGAGTTTTTGAACCGCTTTTCGGTGAAGAAGATGCCATTATTTCTGATGAATTAAACCACGCTTCAATCATCGACGGAGTTCGCCTTTGTAAAGCACAGCGTTACCGCTACAAGCACAGCGATATGGCTGACCTCGAAGAGCAATTGAAAAAAGCTCAGGATCAGCGTTTCAGAATTATCGTTACAGACGGTGTTTTCTCTATGGACGGCGACATTGCTAAAATGAATGAAATTTGCGACCTGGCTGATAAATACGACGCATTGGTAATGACAGACGAATGTCACAGTGCGGGATTCATTGGGAAGACCGGTCGTGGAGTTCCGGAATACCATAATTGTATGGACCGCGTTGACATTATCACCGGGACTTTAGGAAAAGCGCTTGGTGGAGCAATGGGCGGTTACACAACAGGTAAAAAAGAAATTATCGAATTATTGCGTCAGCGTTCTCGTCCTTATTTGTTCTCAAACTCATTAGCTCCGGCTATTGTTGGTGCCTCGAACAAGGTTTTTGATATTTTGGGAAGCTCAACAGAATTACGTGATAAACTGGAATCGAACACAAAATATTTCAAAGAACGAATCATTGCAGCCGGGTTTGACATTAAGCCGGGCGATTCGCCAATTGTTCCTATCATGTTGTACGATGCAGCATTGTCTCAGCAATTTGCAGATAAATTATTGCAGGAAGGTGTTTACGCTATTGGATTCTTCTACCCTGTTGTTGCAAAAGGCGCAGCTCGAATCAGAACACAAATCTCTGCAGCACATTCTATTGAAGATTTGGATAAAGCGATTGCAGCATTCATTAAAGTAGGGAAAGAACTGAACGTCATAAAATAATTGAAAACTGAAAAGTTTGGTTAAAAGTCCTCCCCCCAATCCCCCTTCAAAGGGGAGGCGTGACCAGACTTCTCAATTTTCGACTATACGTTTTCAATTTTAATTACCTTTGCGCCTTCCGGATTGTGAACCACAATTTCAGGACAGAACACTTACTTATAATTTAGAACCTATGACAAGACATTTTCTTGTTTTATTTTCAATCGTAGCGTCGCTTTCTTTGCATGCACAGATGAAACGAAATGTTTCCGGTTACTTCCGTGATTCGCGTACCAAAGGAGCATTGAACGATGTTCCGGTACAACTTGTCAATAAGGAAACTAAGAAAAAATACACTGCTGTTACTGATGACAATGGTAAATTCTTTTTCAAGGATGTTCAATTAGAAAACAAAGACACTGTTTTATTCGACTTATCAATCAGCGATAAATCCTATAAACATGAAGTGTTTCCTGTAAAAATTGACACGAAGCACACTTCTGAATATGCAATGAACCAAAATGATCCTTTCAAATCTGCTACCAAGGTAACCTGGTTATTCAATTGGGGTGATTCAGGAAACAAGGAGCACTACTGGTCACACATGACCGCAAGAATTATTTTAGTGATATACGGTTTGTGTTTGGTTTTGGTATTCTTCTATTCTATTCTTCAGTTAAGCCTTTCTATTGCTTATGCGCGAAACCGTAAAAAAGTAGCTGCTAAAGCTCCGATTCCTTTTGACGAAGCAACTGCAAAAAGAGTTACTATCCAGCTCCCGATGTACAATGAAATGTACGTAGCTGACCGTATTATTGAAACATGTGCAGCTTTTGATTATCCCAGAGACAAATTTGATATCCAGGTATTGGACGATTCAACTGATGAAACAAAGGATCTCATCGCGAAAAAAGTTGCTGAAGTAGCAGCCCGCGGAATACAGATAGAGCATATCCATCGTGTTGACAGAACCGGTTACAAAGCCGGAGCATTAGACGCTGCTATGGATCGTGTGAAAGGTGATTTCATTGCCATTTTTGATGCTGACTTTGTTCCGAATCCGGATTGGTTGAAATTAACTATGCCTAACTTCGATTCGGATGATATTGGTGTGGTTCAAACACGTTGGGGACATTTAAATAAATCGTATTCTTTGCTTACCGAACTTCAGGCTTTTGGTTTGAACGGGCACTTTGCTGCAGAGCAGGGAGGTCGTAACGCAGCAGGGCATTTTATCAACTTCAACGGAACAGGTGGTGTATGGCGCAAAAAATGTATTGAAAGTGCAGGTGGCTGGGAACACGACACGTTAACAGAAGATTTGGACTTGAGCTACCGTGCGCAGTTACGTGGATGGAAATTCAAATACATGGAAAACATTGTTGCTCCTGCTGAATTACCAATTACTATGTCGGCATTAAAAGCACAACAGCACCGTTGGATGAAAGGTGGTGCCGAGTGTTTTGTGAAAATGTGGAAAACCATTCTGACTTTCAAAGGAGTTAAATTGAGCGATCGTATTCATGGAATGTCGCATTTGTTCAACTCATCTGTTTTTGTATTCATCCTGATCATGTCATTGATGAGTTTGGCTGTTCTTCACATAAAAGACAGTTTCTCAGATTTGAATTGGGTAATCCAGTTTGGTTCCGTCTTCATTTCAAGTACCATATTCTTAATGTATTACTATTGGCTAGCATACAGAGATAAAACAGACAATACGTTTACTTCGTTTATCCGTTTTGTAGGCCGTTTCTTCCAGTTCCTGGTTGTGTCACTTGGGCTTTCATTAAGCAATACAGTAGCGGTTTTAGAAGGTTATATGGGAATTAAATCGTCTTTTGTACGTACTCCTAAATTCAACGTAAACAGCAAGAAAGAATTTAAAGGAAACAAATACGATAAGAAAAGTATTTCATTGATTACAATCGGAGAAGGAATTTTGATGCTCATATTTGGATTTACAGCTATCAACAGAGCAATTTACGGAGATTTCGGGATGGTTCCATTCCATGCGATGCTTGCTACAGGATACGGTTTGGTGTTCTTCAGCACGCTGGGTGAATTAAGACGAAGCGCATAACTTTCAAAAAGGAAGAACTGACTCTTCCTCATAAGACATAAAAAAACCGAATTGTAACCAGTGTACAATTCGGTTTTTCATTTTCGATTATCTGGGGCATGTTAAAATGGGTCTAACGTCAGCTCCAAAGCACAATCAAAATTCAGAATGCGATACTTTCAGTATTTCGACTTCCTGAATACCATTTGGAAATTCCCACATAATTTTATCCTTTTCGGCATAACCGATCAGTGCAGAACCCATAGGGGTAAGAATTGAAATCCGCTTCTGTTCAGAGTTCGAGTTCTCGGGTAAAACCAACTGAATCTTCATAATCCCGAAAGGAGTGCCAACATCCACAATACTGTTTAAACGAATAATATCTTCCGGAAAACTTTCCATGCTCCCATCAATAAGTCTGGCAGTTTTAAGCTCTTCCTTTAACCGGGAAATGCAGCTGTTCATCAGATTGGCTGATTCTGAAATGGGATCAATCACAGATTTGATGATTTCATATTCATTTCTGTCTAAAATTACATTCGAATATTTCATGTTAAAAATTCAAGGTTTTTAACTCTCCGATAACGCCGGAAAGAGCATCTTTTGCATCGGCAAAAAGCAGACTGCAATTTTCTTCACCAAACAAACTATTCTCCACTCCTGCATAACCTTTGCTCATTCCGCGTTTGATCACAACCACTTGCTTCGAATTGTATGCCTTGATGATTGGCATCCCATAAATCGGACTGGAAGAATCATTTTCTGCCGCCGGGTTCACTACATCATTGGCCCCTATCACAATAGAAATATCGTACGAAGACATGGCATCATTCACCTCATCCATTTCGCGCAGTTTGTTGTAATGAACGTCCGCTTCCGCAAGCAGCACATTCATGTGGCCGGGCATCCTTCCTGCAACCGGATGAATGATATAATCGACTTCCACTCCTTTAGATTCTAAAATTTGTTCCAACTGTGTGCAAAGATGCTGTGCCTGGGCTACTGCCAAACCGTATCCGGGAATAATTGCCACTTTCGATGAAAATGCCAGACCAGTTGCCAACTCACCAATTGAAATACGCTTAATCTCCATTTCAATTCCTGTAGAATTTTGAGTTGAGGCACCTTTGAAACTTCCTGCAAGCACATTCCAAATAGATCTGTTCATTGCTTTACACATCAACAAAGTGAGTAATACTCCTGCAGATCCAACAAAAATTCCACCCGAAATCATCAATAAATTATGGAACATGATTCCGGCCAAAGCTGTTGCCACACCAGTTAGTGAATTCAATAACGAAATAACAACCGGCATGTCTGCACCCCCAATAGGAAAAACAAAAACCAACCCGTAAAGCGTGGCTAAAACTCCCAGGATGACTATTTCCTGGATCAGATTCACTTGCAGAATTTCATAAGAAACCAAAATGGGAACAGTTATCATTGCCAACAACAGGGCACGGGAAGCAATGATAACGAACCGTGTACGAATATCTTTTTGTTTCCCCGATAATTTCAGGTATGCGATAACACTTCCCGAAAAAGAGGTTGCTCCGATCATCATGGCTGTCATCAGAATGACTTCTGCCGTACGATCGGTATTGTTCGCATAATGCAATTGCTGCCCTTCAATTATTCCAAGTAACAATGCACAGCCTCCACCCATGGCATTGAAATAAGAAACCAATTGGGGCATTTTTGTCATTTCTGCCTTATCTGACATACGTTTTCCGAGAATGGTTCCCAGGAGAATTGCCAATATGATCAAGATGAGATTTATGGTGATTGGCCCGCCGTAAAAAGCATGGATCACCGTAACGATAATTGCCAAAGTCATTCCAGCTCCGGCAATGATATTTCCGAGCTTTGCGCGTTGTGGAGAACTTAAAAATTTGAGACCTACGATAAACGAGATCATCGCCAGAAAGTAACTTACTTCCAGTAAAATTGTCATAACAAACTATTTTTTAATTGAATTGCGATTAGTTGATTGAAATGCTGCTACTTTTTCTTTTTAGAAAACATGGATAAGATCCGGCCAGTGACGAAAAATCCGCCTGAGATGTTCAATGTTCCCAACAAAACAGCCAGAAAGCCCAGTGTGAGATTCAAATAATCATCAGATGGCACATGATACATAGTTATGATTGCACCGGCTAAAATAACTCCATGAATGGCGTTAGCACCCGACATCAAAGGCGTATGCAAGATGGCAGGAACATTAGAAATGATCTCAATTCCCAGAAAAACACACAGTAGCACAAAATAAATTGGGGCTTGCGAACCCGAGATAAAATCTAACATACTTCTTCGTTAACTAATGATATAATGCGGTCATTGACCAATTCCCCATTTTGTATCAGTATACTTGTTGCCAAAATAGGATCTTCGGAATGTGTTCCGGGCTGAATTTTAACATAATGCTTCAGAAAATTGAAGTAATTGGTTGCCAATAATTGAGACACGGTTTCAGCCAATTCGCGTGACAGGTATGAATCTCCCAGGATTCGAACACCGTTATGATCAACCGTTTCTCCATCAACAGTCAAAGCACAATTCCCTCCCTGCTCTGAAGCAAGATCAATGATGACTGATCCCGGTTTCATTTTTTCCACACTGGTTTTTTCAATCAATAGGGGCGCCCTCTTCCCTGGAATATTGGCGGTGGTAATAACAATAGCAGATTCTGAAACATATTGGTCTATCAGCGCCCGTTGTTTTTCGAGAAAATCCTCTGATTGTTCAATCGCATATCCACCGGCGTTCAGGTTTTCCGCAGCTCCCTCCACTTCAATGAAATTTGCTCCCAAACTCTGAACCTCTTCTTTGGCGGAGCTTCTGACATCAAACACATTTACAATTGCTCCAAGACGTCGTGCAGTTGCAATAGCTTGCAGCCCGGCAACGCCTGCTCCGATGATGAGCACCTTTGCCGGTCTGATTGTTCCGGCAGCTGTGGTAAACATTGGGAAAACCGATCCATATAGTTCGGCGGCCTTGATAACAGCTTTGTAACCGGAAATCGAAGCAACAGTCGATAAAACATCCATTGCCTGAGCCTTCGTACTTCTTGGAACCATGTCCAGACTGTAAACAGTCACGTGCGGGTTCTGCAGGTTTTGTAACTCCTTTGCCCGAAACAGCGGATTCAGGATGGAAACCAGCATTTTGTCTGAAGTTGGTTGAAAGGGGGCACCAAATGGATTGATGAATGTAATTATGTCAAGTAATTCTAAGTCTTCATCCCGATTCATCAAGACCGCTCCGGCCTGGATGTAATCGGCATCTGAAAACCCCGCTTTCTTTCCAACATTGCTTTCAAAGTATACTTCAAAAGACAATTCCTTTATTAATCGTTGAACGATCATCGGAACAATTGATACCCTTGTTTCCGATTCTCCCTCTTTTAAAATTCCTAATTTCATATTTCCATGTTGGAATCACGGGAAAACCCCACGATCATTATACGTTAATTCAATTCGCTTAATGGCTTCTACATAAGCAGCTGTTCTGAAATCGGTGTTGTATGATTCGGCAGCTACGACAACCCGACTGAATGAATCGAGGATCTTTTTCTCCAACTTTGTAATCACATCTTCGAATTCCCATATTTCACCGCTTCTATTCTGAAGCCATTCAAAGTAGCTTCCGATCACTCCGCCCGAATTACATAAGATGTCAGGAATAATGTCTATTCCCTTCCCGCGAAGGATCGTTTCGCCTTCAGGTGTTGTTGGTCCGTTTGCTCCCTCAGCAATTACTTTTGCCTTAACCGTCATTGCGTTTAACTCAGTAATCTGATTTCCCAGTGCGGCCGGAATACATATATCACAATCAACCGCAAAGAAATCTTCGTTTGGCAAGGGAACCGAGTTCGGATAGTCCTCAATACAACCGTTATTCGATTTCATATAGGCAAGCAATTCATTCGGATCAATTCCATTTGCATTGAAGATTGTACCGGAAGCATCCTGAACCGCAGTCAAAACGGCACCATTTTCCTTCATGAAGACTGAAGCCCACTGACCAACATTTCCAAATCCCTGAACGATATATCTTTTTCCTTCGAGTGAGGTATTTCGCCATTTTGCCCATGCTTTCAATGTCACTACCACACCGAATCCGGTTGCCCGATCACGTCCACGAAGTCCTCCGGAATTCACCGGCTTACCAGTTACAACATGTGCATATTTTGATCGTTCATTGGGCTGCTTTGTAGACATATAGGTGTCAGCAATCCAAGCCATGATTTGTGCATTGGTATTTACATCGGGCGCAGGAATATCATATTCAGGACCAATATTATCTCCTAAAGCATGAGTGAATCTGCGGGTAATCCGTTCCAATTCTCCTGTAGAGTATTTCGAAGGATCCAGTTGTATTCCACCTTTTCCACCACCATATGGCAAACCGGCCAATGATGTTTTCCAGGTCATCCAGATGGCAAGTGCCTTTGCATCATCCAACTCAATTGCCGGATGATAACGCAAACCACCTTTATATGGACCGAGTGCGTTGTTGTGCTGAACGCGATAACCGGTAAACACTTCCACAGAACCGTTATCTAAACGGACAGGGAAATGAACAACCAGTTCATTATTTGTGTGTGAGAGAATCTTGCGGATATCAGGATTCAAACCCATAATATCAGCTGCCTTGTCAAATTGCTGACGAACACTGTCGATCATCCGCGGTACATGTTGTTCTTTGGTTATCATATTATATGTTATTGAACATTTTCACAATGAAAGATGAATATTTCGGGAGAATAATAGCAGCAGTCATTTTTGAATGTGCAGCTTCCACAAAGAGATGTAGTTTGACCGGATGTTTCAATTTTCCGGTCACTTGCAAATGAGTTTCTGACGTCTGCAAATGCAACAAGCTGTTCATACTCTGAGCACTCCCAGGTATATTCATCCTTTGAATGAAGTGTGCAGTTTGCAGCAAATTGACAGGACTTACAAATCCCTTTTCCGTATCTACTCATAATTCAACTTAAATCGTTGAACCCCTATTTTCAGAAAGCATGCCAAATAGCTCTTCTAAAAACGGAGACAAGAATCAATACACTGATTAACAATAAATTGCGTACAATTTTATAAACAAAATGAAGATTGGTGAAATGAGGAATAATTACCCGGTGAGTAAGAATTACTCGCTCTTATTTGATCTTTTGACCCAAAGTTTTACGATCAATACCAAGAATTTCGGCAGCCTTCGTTTTGTTCTGGCTTACCGAATCAAGTACTTTCAGAATGTACTCGCGTTCCTGATCTTTTAATGTTCGAAAGGTTGATGTGGAGCTTTCCCTTTGTTCAGGTTCGGCCACTTTGAGATAATTCGAAAGATCCCGGATATCAATCGAGCCTCTTCCCATAATCAGTGCGCGCTGGATTACATTCTCGAGTTCACGCACATTTCCGGGCCACGAATGGCGGATCAGTATATCCATTGCACTTTCTGTAACCTTCGGTGTGTGCGTTAATTCCGCACCGTGTTTTCTTAGGAAGAAATGTACCAATAATGGAATATCATCTTTGCGTTCCCGTAAAGTCGGCATCTCGATATTCACAATGTTTAGCCGGTAATACAAGTCCTCCCGAAAAGATCCTTGTCGAACCATTTGCTGTAAATTGGAATTGGTTGCAGCAATAATGCGTACGTCGATTTTTTCGGCTTTAGACGACCCAACCTGAGTGATTTCTTTTTCCTGCAAAACGCGAAGTAAACGTGTTTGCACGTTATGTGAGGCATTCCCGATCTCATCCAGGAAAATAGTCCCTCTATTTGCCGCCTGAAAGAAACCAATGCGGGTTTCCGTAGACCCGGTATAGGAGCCTTTCATAGATCCGAACAATTCACTTTCCAATAAATTCTCAGGAATCGCGCCACAATTTACCCCTACAAAAGGTCCTTTCGAACGATCTCCGCTATAGTGTATGGCACGCGCTACCAACTCTTTCCCCGTTCCACTTTCTCCTTCGATAAGAACGGTGACCGAATTATTCTTGATCAGCTGGATAATATCTGCCAGCTGTTTCATCGATTCAGAACGACCGATCATTCCCAACACAGCGAACGGACTTGGATTTTCCATTTGCGTATCGCTGTTTGAGTCCTTCCTGGTCCGTCTATTCCTTTGCAGGCAGTTTTGTACGGATTGACTTAATTCTATTTGTGTGAATGGCTTTACAAGGTAATCGATAACCCCGGATTTCACTGCTTCAACCGCCCCGGAAATAGATGGATAACCGGTTACCACCAATACAGGTAGTTCCGGGTAATGTTCTTTTACATAATGAACCAATTGCATTCCGTTTATCCCGGGCATTTGCAAATCGGTGATGAGTAAATCAACTGAAGTGTGTTTCAGTACTTCAATGGCATCTGATACGTTACTTGCCTGAAAAGTGATCAGGTTCATTCCTTTCAATTGGCGCTGAAGCAATTCCAACATTTCCAATGAATCATCTACCACAAGAACACTTTCACCCTTCATTACACTTGCTTTTTTGGGAGAATGATCCTGAAAACAGTTCCCTCACCTGGTTTTGATTTAACGAAAATACTTCCTTTATGTGACTTAACAATTCCATGCACTACACTCAACCCGAGTCCCATTCCCTCACCAAGTTCTTTGGTAGTGAAAAACGGTTCAAAAATTTGAGAGGTGGTTTCCTCCGACATCCCTATTCCAAAATCCTGCACAATCAACTCAACAACATCACCTTTATCTAAAGTTTCAATTGAAATCTTCCCTTTTTCATAAGAAGCATGAAGCGCATTATTCACCAGATTGAAAACCACTTGCGTAATCTGGACAGTGTCCAACTGAACCAGGATAGGATGGTCACTCAATCGGGTTGTCAATTGTATTTTTTTCTGCAAAAAGCTTGGCCCAATCAGCATGAGTGTTTCTGTAATCAATTCATTCAGGGAAACAAATTCCAAACGCTGAGGCAATTCACATGAAAAGTACATGAGTTTTTTTACCACCTCACGGGCGTGAAGCGCTGCGTGCACAATCTTTTGCGCATCTGCCAGGGTGGATGCATCTTTCGAATCGTCAATGATCAATTGCGAAAAACCTAAAATACTTCCCAAAGGTGTATTCAATTCATGAGCAATTCCACCGGTAATCTCACCAAGTACCTTCAGCCGGTCATGATGTCTGAGACTTTCCAGATACTGTAATTCCCTTGATTTGATTTCATGGTGTTGTATAAACAAGGACAAATCAATGGCCAGTTTTTCCAGCAACCGATACTCTTCTTCCAAAAAATCTATTTTCGCAAATCTTGGCGCCGGGTAGTAGATTCGAATCCTCCCTATTCCCTGCTCACCGATACGGATAATTTGTTCCTGAAAGACATGCTTCTCAGGTTCTTCAGCGGATTTATACCACTCTGTCCGAACCTGGATATGACAAATGGCTTCCGTTTCGTATTGCCAGGCTTTTGGAATCCGGTGAACAATTCCATCAATGATCTCATTGAACGGTTTACTAGAATCGAGCGTGATTTTAGCAATATCATATAAACAGCCCAGTTCTTTGAGACGTTCATTGATTATGTCACTTTCCGGATTTTTCACACTTAAAGAAAATCTAATTTAGGGCTTTGTAATTCATAATCCAAACCGAATCAGGTTTGCTAAGATTCCTTGCACTGAAAGAGGAATCATCAAATTTCGGCAAGTGCACAATTAACCAACAAGTTTCTTAATAACTCTTAACATTTCAGCTTTTCATTAATACCTAACTTGAACCAAACCAATTTCCACTAAAAAGTGGAAATTCAATACGCTGGTTATGGTATACCGAATCATATTTTTCTTAGTACTTAATTTTGGTGCATTGGCAATCGGAAGTTACTTTACCGAGGCTGGAGTTTTGTCTGAATGGTATTCGAATCTGGACAAAGCGCCCTGGACTCCTCCAGGCTGGGTGTTTGGTACTGCATGGTCAACAATCATGATCTGCTTTGCCATTTACATGGCTTATGGTACGAAACAAATCAATAGCAAAGGTTTGCTTAGCGCGTTTGCCGTTCAATGGGTTCTGAATGTATTATGGAACCTGGCTTTCTTTTATTATCACAATATCTCAGCCGGATTAATAATCATTAGTGCATTAACAATACAGGTAGTATACATGCTCTACCATTACTGGTCACGATTAAAGAACAAATCCTTATGGCTTGCTCCGTACGTTCTCTGGATGTTGGTTGCAACTTCATTGAATGCATACATCTTTATCAGAAACTAGAGATCACTTCAAATTTTTGTATTCTGTGATCCAGACGGAATCTGTAACGTCCTTCATAAGCTGCCAGAAATTGGTATCCAGCACGTAATCATTGTCAAGGTATGCGATATGATATCGATCAGCTAAATGCTTGGTTTGTTTCAATGATGGAGTATAAATTCCCAGGCTCCAGCCCATTTCTTTCGGTCCGCCCAAAGTCGGGTAACCGGAATACCGGATTTTCCATAAACTGTCGAATGCCGGGCAATAGGTGTATTTCTTCATGAATGTATCATTGAAAATAACGCCTCCAACTACGTTGTTTTCTTCAAATAAATCCTTTTTTGTAGGGTTATAGGGGCTTGGCCAGTCTCCGCTCAAAACATGAATGAATTCGTCACGGGTAAAAAAGCGTTCTTCTTTAATTGTTCCTGACGGGCTGTATTTAATGGCAACATAAGAAACCATCTGTCCGTTTGCAACCAGACCAATTCTTACACCAAAGGCCACACGACCAGGAAGGGGCTCAGGAAATCCCGAACCACCAAGCGTGAAAAACAATATGATCAGAACCAAATATTTCATTCAGAGTGAATAAACGAAAAATTGGACCAAATAGTTTCAGAATGAGAAATTTAGTGTGTCACTATTCTGTTTTGAAACACATAGTGCTTTCACATAGTCGCATAGTTTTAGATTAACTTCGTTTGCTTTGGGCTCTTCGTGTTAGAATTAAAACACCACGAAGTTCACGAAGCGCACAAGGATAGTGTTTATCTGCATATGCGGAAATGAATCCCATAGCACCACAGCTTCATGAGTAGTAAATCTGGGGGCCGAATGGAAGTGTTTTTAACTCTGTTCCTGTCTCGTGCTCTCAATTTTACTATATGCCTATGCGTTCGCTATGTGGCTATGTCGTAAAATTAGTCGAAACGGAAAACTTTGGTAGGAGTTACAACCGCATTCAAGCGTACATCGGTTGGAAGAACATCTTCGATCTTACTTTCCAGATCAAAAAAATGAAGCCCGATAAAGATGCACTGGGCAGAACATTTACGCAGAAAACGATCATAAAACCCTTTTCCGTAACCCACTCTGTTTCCTTTTTTATCTACAGCCAAGAGCGGAACAAATACAATATCAAAACGATCGGCTGCAACCACTTTCCCCTTTTTAGGTTCCGGAATTCCTTTTTCGTTTAGCTCCAATTGATCCGTTTGTTCAAACAGGTAATGGCGCATTTCCAGCGTTTCAAAATTGGTTTTCGGAACAGCAACGGTTGCACCAACATTCATTGCGCGTTCCCACAGCAGGTATGTGTTGATTTCTCTGTGACGTTCAATAGGAAGAAAAAGAGAAATGGTTTTACCATCCAGCTGGAAATGGGTTAATGTCTGCTCAATAATTGTCTCTGATAAACGCTCCAATTCTCCCGGAGGCAAGGCTTTCCGCTTCGCTTTATACAGCTCTCTCAGCTCACTTTTATCCATAATTACTAACGCTTTTGGATCAGATTTGTTAAACTCTTTGTTAATTCCTCTTCACGCAATTTAGTGACTTTAGCGATAGCATCGTTCAGTGCCAATGATAAATAATCCTCCAGATCTGACAACTCCATGAGTTTGATATCTGCGGCCAGCTTCAATTCCTTTAAGTTATAAGTTCCATCGAGCTTGATTTTAACTAATCCATTCCCTGCTGATCCTTCCAAAATATAATTCGGTAAGTTCTGCATTCCGGAATCGGTTGCACTTTTTAACTGTGCTAGTTGTTGAATTAAATCGGGTCCAAACATATCTGTAACTGAGCCTGCTAAAATACAGGTTTACAACGAATTTGCAAAAGATAATCGGGTGAATGAACTAATGGCCTGATTTATACCAAACCACATACCGCTGAGCTTTTTTTAACAAAAAAACAACGTATCCTTTCCAATCCGGACGTAGCAAGTGTGTATATTTACATCGTGTTTAAGAATTTGCGTTTAGTTTCTCTTATCTGTTTTCTCTCTTTAACCAGTAATTTGGTTGGGAACCTGGTATGGACATATGTGACGCAAGATGATTCTGTTGAATTAACAACAGATGAAGAGGATTCTGATCCAGACTCTGATCCAGATTCGAAAAGCAGCAAGCGTAGTGTTAATCTTTTAGAAGAAGAACTTCATTTAGCTGACGGACTCAACACACATTTCAATTTTGTCACAAATCTTTTTGATAAAACCGGTTTTTCAAACGACATTGTGAAGCCTGTAGGGCAAGATCGTACACCACTCGAAAATCCTCCTGAAAACAATAACGTGCTTAGCTAATATTAGTATACATCGTTATTAATTTTTCATGAAAAATCTTTTTAAAACTTGGAAGCAAGACATCCCGGCTGGTCTTGTTGTGTTTCTTGTAGCCGTACCTCTTTGTTTAGGAATTGCACTTGCGTCCGGCGCAAATCCGTTCTCCGGATTAATTGCCGGAATTATCGGCGGATTCATTGTCGGGATTATTTCCGGATCTGCAATCGGAGTTTCCGGCCCGGCAGCCGGATTAGCAACAATAGTTGCGGCATCAATAATAGATCTCGGTTCGTTCCCGCTATTCCTGAGCGCAGTTGTTATTGCCGGGGTCATTCAGATCATTTTTGGCTTGATAAAAGCAGGTTATTTATCCTTCTACTTCCCGAATGTAGTGGTGAAAGGAATGCTGGCAGCAATCGGGTTATTGATTATCTTCAAGCAGTGGCCGCATGCATTGGGCTATGACAAAGATTACGAAGGAGATGAATCTTTTCTTCAAGCAGATGGAGAAAATACGTTTTCTGAACTGTATAACAGTTTGAACTATATCACCCCAAGTGCCTTAATGATATGTGCTTTTTCCATTTTGTTGTTGGTTGTTTGGGAAAGGAAATTCGTTCAGGGTACCTTTCTGAAATTCATCCCTGCACCTTTAATAGTGGTGTTAATTGGAATTTTGGTCACGCTTGGATTAGAAGGAACTACCTGGGCAATTGATATTCAACATAGAGTAGATCTTGGAATTGCCGGTAAACCCGTAAAAGATTTTTTCACCTTCCCGGATTTCTCTCAACTGGCTTCTAACAAGGAAATCTATATTACTGCTCTCACCATTGCTGTTGTAGCCAGCTTAGAAACGTTATTGAGTGTTGAAGCTTCCGACAAACTGGACCCGAAGAAAAGAATTACTCCTGCAAATCGGGAGCTGTTAGCGCAAGGAACAGGAAACATCATTTCAGGTTTGATAGGTGGACTGCCGATTACACAAGTAGTCGTTCGAACTTCAGCAAACGTTAATTCCGGTGGTACTTCGAAGCTGGCTGCAATCTCTCACGGATTATTCATTGCAATTGCAGTACTTACACTTCCGGTACTCTTCGGTTACATTCCATACGCTTCCCTGGCGGCAATCCTGATCCAGGTTGGATTCAAACTGGCAAAGCCTAGCTTATTCAAAAAGGTTTACAAAGAAGGCTGGCTGCAATTTATTCCGTTTATTGCAACAATTGTATGTATCATTTTTACCGACTTGTTAATTGGGATACTTTGTGGTTTAATTGTATCGTTCCTCGTAATTTTATACCATAACTTTAGATTGTCGCACTACTTACAGGTGAACGGAAATGAATATACAATCAGATTAACAGAGCACATGACATTCCTGAATAAAGCTTCATTATTAAAAACGATGATGAGTATTCCGGATAATGTGAAGGTAATCATAGACCAGCGAGATGTTAAGTTACTGGCACACGACATCTCCGAGTCAATCGAGGATTTTATCGTTCGGGCAAAAGATAAAAATATAGAAATTGAAATACTAACCCCAATAGAAACATTATGAACGAAATTTTTGAAGGAAATAAGAAATGGGTAGAAGATACACTTGCGAAAGACCCAACATTTTTTGACAATCTATCTCAGGGTCAAAATCCAGAATATTTATGGATCGGATGTTCTGACAGCCGTGTTCCTGCAAACGAGATTGTAAACCTGCCTCCCGGAAGTATTTTCGTTCAGCGGAACATTGCCAACCAGGTTATCAATTCCGACATGAACTTACTCAGCGTAGTTTACTATGCCGTAAAATATTTAAAAGTAAAACACATTTTAGTAGTCGGACATTACGGATGCGGCGGTGTTGCAGCAGCAATGAGCAATACAAGCTTCGGTTTCTTAGACAATTGGTTAGTAAGTATTAAGAACGTTTACATCAAATACATGGCAGAATTGGATGCTATTACTGATGAAACAGAAAGAGCCAATCGTTTGGTTGAATTAAATGCAATTGAACAAGCAAAAAATATGGCTAAGATTTCGTTCATCCAGGAAGAATGGCAAACCGGAAGTTTACCTGAGATCCATGCACTGGTTTATAGTCTGAACGACGGTAAATTGAGAAATCTGGATAGTTCATTCAACAACTCAGGTGATCTGAAATCAGTTTTCCAGATTAATCAGTTTTAAATGACTGCTGAGATAATCCTTCAGCTTGAGGATTTATTCGAACCCTTGCGAAACGCGAAACGCGCAGAAACTGCAAGCGCCTACATGAAAGGCAACTTCCAATTCATTGGCATGAAAACCGAAGTTCGGAGAATGACACAAAAAGCCTGGGTAGACTCACTTAAAAATCTGGACGATCGAACAACTCGTTGGTTAATAATTCGCGCTCTTTTTGAAAAGGAAGAGCGCGATTATCATTATGTGGCTATCGATTACCTAAACTCCTGGCCGAAGAAATATATCTCACCCAAGGATGCAAATGAATTGGAATGGCTCATCTCACAGAATTCCTGGTGGGACAGCGTGGACGCGATCGCTTCCAATTATTTAGGCAAATGGGCAAAGGAATTCCCAGCCGAAGCCAGGAACACATTTGAGAAGTGGCGGCATGCAGAAACCTTCTGGCTGCAGCGATCTTGTCTCATCTACCAGCTGAAATATAAAGACCAGGTTGACATTCCCTACCTCGAAAACCTCATCGTTCAATTCCTCCCGATCAAAGAATTCTTCATTCAAAAAGCCATTGGCTGGTCGTTACGCCAATTATCAAAGTTCAAACCGACTGAAGTAGAACGCATTCTAAACGCTCATCCCATAAAAGGATTGGCCTATCGTGAAGCGAGTAAATATTTGTAAGAATTGAAATTCCCGGTAGTAAACCTATCAGGTCCCGGAACCAAACATAACCAACACGCGAGTATATCTATCTCGTCCGGGAACAAACCTAACACATCATGTTGGCAAACCTATCACATCTGAGAGTAAACCTAACTCATCACACGAGCAAACCTATCACGTCCGGGAACAAACCTAACACGTTATGTTAGCAAACTTAACACGTCAGAGAGTAAATCTATCCGCCAGGGAAGTAATCAGTTCATGTAAGACATGCTTGTAGAAGTTTTAACCTTTTCACTCAATAGTTTTTGATTTTTTACTTTTGACTTTTTGAGTTAAATCCTTTTCGTACTTTCACTTTCACAAATACGTCTTATGAGAATTTTGAGTGTCGCATTTCTTCTGTGCCTGGTAAGCAATTGTTTTGCCCAGCCCTATGCCGGCGAGAAATTAAAAGTAAGTGCCCCATCCAAAGGTGCAAACTGTGCTCCCCCAAATAAATCTACTTTTCTGCAATACAATAATGTTCGGGCCTATATTCACACTGCCGGAAATATGTGGCAGATTCCCGGACAAAATCTCGCCCAGTACGAAGTGCCCAAGAACTCCGGAATCATGGCTTTGTTCACTTCTGCTTTGTGGTTAGGAGGAACCGACATTAACGGGCAATTAAAACTTGCCGCTTTGCGTTACCGCGACGGACAAGATTACTGGACCGGTCCGCTTTCCATTGGAAGTGCCGAAATTCAACCGTCAGAGTGCTACAAATACGATAATCATTATTCCTCCAGCCAGGATAAAGTCCGTGAATTTAACGCGTGGTTCACAGCAGGAGAACTCGATCAGCAAAACGGAACAGACAATCAAGCGGATAATTTTCCGGGATACCAGGTACCAGACTTCATTAAAAACTGGCCTGCTCATGGCGATGTTACTTTGGGCCAGGACTATTACCTCGCGCCTTTCTTTGACCGCGACGAAGACGGAAATTACAACCCTGACATGGGCGATTATCCGTGGTATGACATCAATAGCTCAAAAGACTGTAAAACAGACCGAAGTGTGAGTCTTTACGGTGATTTCAACCTTTGGTGGGTGTTAAACGACAAAGGAAATATCCATACCGAGACAGGTGGCGATCCGATTGGGATGGAAATTCACGCCCAAGCTTTTGCTTTTGCTACCAATGACGATATCAACAACATGACATTTTACAACTACGAGTTGATTAACCGCGGAACTCAAACTTTATTTAATACATTCTTCGGAGTTTTCGTGGATGGTGCTTTGGGCGATCCATTCGACGATTATGTTGGCTGTGATGTTAGCCGCGGATTAGCGTATGTTTACAATGGTGATGCTTACGATGCAGATAACACAGGTTTCAAAGGTTATGGCTCCAATCCTCCCGCAGTGGGTGTAGATTTTTTTGAAGGCCCCTACCAGGACAACGACGGAATTGACAATGCATACGGAATCGGACCAAACGAAGCGTTGAACGGAATTGGTTACGGAGACGGAATTGCAGATAACGAACGTTATGGAATGCGCCGGTTTCTCTATTATGTAAATGTTGGCGGCGGTGCCAATCCGGCGCAAACCGATCCGGTTGCAGCAGCAGATTATTACAACTTCCTGCGTGGAAGATGGAAAGACAATACGCCGTTCTACTATGGAGGAAACGCACATATTTCAGACCCAACTACAGACCCCAACGTTCCCTGTGATTTCATGTTCCCAGGAGATACCGATCCGCTCGGATGGGGAACAAACGGAGTTCCTCAGCCACTTTGGACCGAACAAACAGCCAATAATCTTCCATACGACAGACGCTTTCTGCAATCGGCCGGACCATTTGTGTTGGTTCCCGGAGCGGTTAACAACATTACAGTTGGTGTTGCATGGGCACGAAACAACAGTGGCGGTGATCCTTTTCAATCTGTGGTTGCCCTTCGCAGAGCCGACGATAAAGCACAGGCTTTATTCGACAATTGTTTCCGCGTTTTGGAAGGCCCCCATGCTCCCGATCTGAAAGCGCAGGAATTAAGTAACGAAGCCATTTTATACTTAACCAATAGCTCTCCGTCTAACAACTTATCTGAAAATTATAAAGAACTGGATCCTTTTATTGCAACCTCTTTCCCGAATCCGGATAAATATTACCGTTTCCAGGGATATATGATCTATCAGCTGAAAAATAACAGCATCAGTGTCTCTGATCTGGAAGATCCAACCAAAGCAAGATTAGCAGCTCAATGCGATTTGAAAGATAACATTGACCGGATCATTAATTTCAAATATGATGAACAGCTGGACGCCAGTGCCCCGGACGAAATGGTTGACGGGGAAAACGAAGGAATCAGGCATTCTTTCCGCGTAACCGAAGATTTGTTCGCAAGTGGAGACAGAACGCTCGTAAACTTCAAACGTTACTATTACATGGCTATTTCGTATGCCTACAACAGTTATCTTCCTTACGATCCGAACGATGCAAATTTGCTGGACGGACAAAAACTTCCGTTTCTTTCAAGCAGAAAAGCACCTATCGGGGAAATTAAATGTGTTGAAGTAATTCCTCATCCTACGAATGTTGAAGCAAACGGAACCGCTCATTATGCAGAATATGGCTTCCAACCGCAAATTACGCGTTTGGATGGTAGAGGGAACGGCTCAAACAGTGTACGTCTTTCTGCTGAAACAGAAGAATTATTAGTGAATACGGGGCAGACCGATGAATTGACTTACGCTCCCAACGCTGCTCCAATTGGTGTGAAGATCGTAGATCCGCTGAATGTTATCGGCGGATACTTTTCGTGCAAGTTTTCAGATCCGGGTTCTAACCCGATTGATTCAAGCAGCTGGACAATTTACCGCTATGATTATGCGGGCGGAACCATCACAGATTCGATTCACTCCTTCCAAACCATTGCTCAGAATTACGAACAGCTTATCCCGGGTTGGGGAATTTCGGTTCAAATTCAGAATGTTCCTTATAGGGCCGTTAGCAGTGTTACTGCTCCCGAGCACAAATTGTTTGCAGATCCATTAGGTAGTTCTATTGAATATGAAGATTCTACTAAATCATGGCTTTCGTTCATCAAAGATGATAATTCCTTTACCCCGCGGAACTGGATTCGTTCCGGAAATTACGATCCTCAGCCTGGTGAAGACAATCCGGCTTTAGGCTATAACAACCCAGCTTGTTATCCGGATAAAACATTGCTTGATCCTGAACAAAAATTCGACAAACTGCTTGGTGGCGGAATTACACATTATACCCTGGTTGGTAATCAATGTGATTACATGCCTCTTGCTTATCCCTCATTCTTCAATCTTGCAGGTTCTTCAACAGCTAACGGAACAATTGCAAGGACCCAGAACGTAGATATTGTCATTACCAATGACAGAAGTAAATGGACACGCTGTGCCGTAATAGAAATGTGCCGCGATGAAAATCTTTCGGTTGGAAATGCCGAACCGGGAACATTAAGAAATAGTCCGAGTGTAGACCAGGACGGCGACAATGATGGAAGCGGAACTATTGGAATGGGATGGTTCCCGGGTTATGCTATTGATGTAGAATCAGGTTACCGTTTACACATGGCATTTGGAGAAAACTCGTTCCTTGGCGGAAACAACGGAGCTGATATGATCTGGAACCCGACTGATGAAGAAATTGACGGTAACGGAGTTCCTGTTTCAGGAGGGCAGCATCCGATTTACGTTTTTGGAGTTGGAATCAATAATACAGCTTGTCCGTATTACGATGGAGTAAACAACTGGGTTTATGATCAATACGCTTCTAACATTAATCTCAACTACCGGAATCTTTATACAAACCTGATGTGGATTGCAAATCCGGTATTAACCCCAGGCCAGACACTGCTTTCAACGGATGTACGAATCAGTGTACGAATCAACAAAGAATACGAACAATTTGTGGCTACAAACGGAAATAACGGCTTCCCGATGTACGGCTGGAGCATGGATGGTTACAGAACCGATCTGAATAGTTCGGATGCTATGTCGGCGGTATTGCAACAGATCAATATTGTTCCGAATCCATATTACGCTATTACTGAATATGAACGCAATAAGGTCGAAAATCGAGTGAAAGTCACTAATCT